>JAUWPB010000009.1 GCA_030611805.1 Nanobdellota archaeon
CCGGAAACCTGATAAGTCTCCTGACCCTGCATTTTAACTTTTAAAACAGAAGGTTCATTAATAACTAAATTTCCATCGTCCATCTCGAAAACAACTCTCTTTACCGGCAACTGCACCTGCGAAATCCCCATCTTTTTCATCATCCCCTGCATCTTCGCCGCGTTCATTCCAGGAAACATCTAATAAAACATCCGAAGCCCAACGACGAGAACAATCACCGCAATAATCATTCCAACAACCGCACCAGGTCCGAATTTAAATTTAGAATTATATTCTTCATTATACCGCATCAATCCACCGAATCCAGCCGGCATAGACATACTTTCATTCGCCATAAAAAAAACAATCACGCCTAGTTTATAAAACTTACTTCCGCTCAATCTTTTTCTTTCCGCCCATATACGGTTGTAGCACTTTCGGGATGTTAATAGAGCCGTCTTTGTTTTGACTATTTTCTAGAATGGCAACCATTATTCTGGAAGTTGCAAGAGCGGTATCATTTAAGGTATGTATTATTCCACGTCTTTTTCCATCTTTTGAAGTAAAACGAATATCTAATTTTCTTGCCTGATAGTCAGTGCAGTTAGTTAATGAAACAACCTCTCCATAACCGTTGACTGTAGGTCTCCAAGCCTCCAAATCTGCACTCCGATATTTCCAATCTGCCAAATCCCCTGTGCAAATTTCCAAAACCCTATATGGTAATTCTAATGCTTTCAAAATATCCTCAGAATTTTTTAGTAACTCATCATACAATCTTTCTGAATCCTCAGGCATACAGAAAATAAATTGCTCAATTTTATTAAACTGGTGAGTCCTCCATAATCCCTTTTCATTAATACCATGTGCTCCAATTTCCTTTCTGAAACACATTGAATATGAAAAATATTTTTTAGGCAAATCTGATTCTAAAATTGTATCATTTGTGTGCATTGCCAAAAGAGATTGTTCTGCAGTACCAATTAAATTAAGGTCCTCTCCTTTAATAGAATAAACTGATTCTTCAATTGCCTCTTTATCCATTGAAGCATATATTGATTTTTCATTAAGCATTAAAGGGGCTTCAATATATTCATAACCTTTTTTTTGCATAAAATCTATTGTAAATCTAATTAATGCTTGATTTAACAAAGCTAATTCTTTTTTAAGATAATAAAAACCCTTGCCGGAAACTTTTGCCGAAGCATCAAAATCCCCTACTCCCAAAGTCTCGATTAACTCTACATGATTTTTCACAGGAAAATTAAACTTCTTTATTTTACCAACTTTCCTAATCTCTACATTCTCAGAATCATCTTTTCCAACAGGAACAGACTTGTGAATTATATTCGGAATCTTATACATAATCTCTCTTATTTTTTCTTCTAACTTTTTTCTTTTAACCTCTAACTTTTCAATTTTTCCAGGAATCTGTTTTGCTTTCTTTATCAAACCAGACGCATCTTTTTTTTGTTTCTTAAATTTATTAATCTCCTTAGAAATATTATTCCTTTCACTCCTTAAACCATCTTCCTTATACTTCAACTTTCTCCACTCTTCATCTAATTTTTTTACTTTATCAACCAAAGAAAGTTTTTCATCTTGAAATTTCTTTTTTATATTTTCTTTAACCAACTCAGGATTTTCCCTAACTAATTTGATATCTATCATAACAAAATAAAAGAAATGTTCTATTTAAAGTTTATTGAGGGTTTTGAAAATCTTTATAAACAATATTCACTAATTAATTAAAATGGCAGAGGTAACAAATAGCACAGGACTTTTAGAGATGTATAATTTATTTGTTTCAACCATGCCTTCATGGGCTCAAAATTTCATCAGTCTGTTTTTATTAGTTCTGTTGATTGTTCTTTATTCTGTTTTTATCTGGAAATTTTACAGATTTATTGCTACAAAAAATATTCTTGGATTAAATCTCAACAAATATAACACAACAACACATCCTTTTTTTACAAAACTACTTGCAGGAACTCTTTATTTTATAGAATATATTTTAATTTTACCATTCTTAATCTTTTTTTGGTTTGCAATCTTTACACTTTTTTTGATATTTTTAACAGAAGGACTGGAAATAAACGCACTTTTACTAATCTCTGTAGGAATTATCGGCGCCATAAGGATGATTACTTATATTCCAAAATATGGTGAATCCCTAGCAAAAGACCTTGCAAAACTCTTACCTTTCACTTTATTGGCTATTTCAATCCTTAACCCGGGCTTTTTCAATATTGAAAGAATCTTCAGACATTTCAGTGAACTCTCAGGATTTTTTAATGAAATAATTATTTACTTAGTATTCATAATCACTCTTGAAATAATTTTAAGATTTTTTGATTTTATTTTTTCTCTTTTTGGATTAGAAGAAGTTCAGGCAACTGAAGAAGAAATTAAAGAAAGCACAGAAGAAGAATAAAAAAAACTTCACATAAAATTCTATTCTAAAATATTCAAACACTCAAGCTGTATTTTTTCTTAAGTTTTTCAAATTTAAAATTCTGAATCCAGCTGATTTTTCCCTTTTCTTTTATTATCTCATTTATTTTAATCCAGTCTTGAGCATCTTTATATTCATACAAATCATTCCCTAAAGAACCTCCTTCAGAAATTAAAATCACTTCTGGCTCTGAAGATAATTTTCTCGCTCCAATATATTCATTCTGATTATTCGTAATTATTGACGGCTTAGTAGTTTCAATAAAACAATAACCAGTATTATCTAAACTATATTTAATCGGGCATTTTATTCCAAGAGATTCATGATTCTCCACGGGATAATAAAACAAAACCACTCCATATCCTATTTCTTTTAATAAAAAAGCCAGCAACTCAGATTTCTCTCCGCAAACTCCATATCCATTATAAAGAACTTCATAAGAATACTGAGAATAATTTACATGATTATTTCCTATTGTAACAACTTCGTCAGATCCACCAAAAGAAATCATCTGAACAATACTTACAGCAATTCTCATTTGGTCTTCCTTGCTCTCCTCTATGTTCTGTATTTTTGTGACCAAGGGCAAAAGCAATTCTCTTTGCTCCTTTTCATTAATATTCTTAAGTTTAAAATCTCCTCTAGAAGGCTTGTCTTCTCCATTAGAATAAATAAACTTAGAAAGACCTTGAATATAATCCACCATCTCTTCATAAACCACAAAATCTATTTCTTTTTCCTCGCCTCTTAAAACATATCTAAGACTTATATTTTTTGGATTAGCCTGATATTTTGAAATGCACAACTCTCCCTCCTCTCTTAAAACTTCAGGACAACCACAAACAGATGCCTTCTCCACAAGAGTTCCATTTAAACAAAAATAAGGTTTTCTTAAAGAACAATTATCATAAAAAGTTCTGTCTCCGCAAGCAGAAGTTTTTTTATAGTATGAAGAAAAAAGGTAAATCCCTGCAATCAGAATTAAAACTATCAAAAAAAATAAAACTATTTTTGCACATCTCTTCTTTTTTTTCCCAATCATGAAATAAAATACAAAAAGAATTATAAAAACTTAACTACTCCAGATAAATCCCTGGTCGTCCAGGTTTTACTTTTTTTGATTTATTTTCCGGGTCGTATTTTTTCTTGTCATTAACTGCAAAAGGGATTATTGGAATTAGCGTCCGGGTGTAAAAAGATTCAGCATCTTGATACATTTTCAATTCCTGAGGTAAAACATAAACATATGCTTTCTTAGGTTTTTTCTTCAACAACTTAATTATCTGTCTAATATCTTCTCCTAATTTTCTAACTTTCTCTTCTGTATCTTCAAACTCCTTAACTTTTAATTCAGGCCATTTTTCTAAGCTAACAATTTTCTTTTTTCCAATTTTATTCCATAATTCTTCAGCTAAATGAGGTGTGAAAGGTTGCATCAAAATAGTAAACGTCTCTAGAATTTTATTAAAAGTCTTCTTATTAATTTTATCAACTCTTTTCAAATACCAATTAATATCAGAATATAATTCAAAATAAATCTTTTGTATAGCTGACCTGAATAAAGTATTCTCCATAAATTCCGTTGCTTTTTTCGTATGAAGTGCTAATTTATTCTCAATCCATCTATCAATTTCCCTTTTCTCATTAATTCCTTTATTATAATATTTAGAAAGACCCAACATTGAACTAAATCTTTTTTCTAGATTCTTTACAAACATAGAATCCCAATTAGGGTCATCCATCCCTTCCCCTCCATTTAAGATAGTCAGTCTAGATGCATCAGCTCCGAATTTATCTGCCATAACACGCAAAGGAATTGTATTTCCTATACTTTTACTCATTTTTTGACCTTCAACTTTAACCCATCCATTTACCCCAATCCCTTTTGGCCAATACTTTTCTGGAAAAATAGCAGCATGATTAAATATAAAGAAAGTGAGATGGTTCTGTACAAGATCTTTTCCTGAATTTCTAAAATCAACAGGGTACCAATATTCAAATTCTTCTTTCAAAACCCTCCATTTCTTTTTTCCTTTCCCTTTACCTAAGAATATATAATCAAAGAACTTTTCATTTATTTCTGATAATTTAAATGTCTTAATTTTATGAGCAATAGTATAATATGCCATATAAATTGTAGAATCTGAAAGAGACTCAATCAACCAATTTTCATCAAAAGGCAATTTAGTTCCTAGACCATATTCTCTTGAACAAGCCCAATCTTTAAGCCAATCGATCACATATTCAAACTGATCTCTTACAGATTCAGGATAAAATTTTATTTTCTTCAAAGCCCTATGAGCATCTTTTTTCCATTTTTCATCACCATACCTGATAAACCATTGGTCGCTCACAACTTTCACAATACACTCTGTTAAACTTCTACTTACAACCTTGCCAGTTAATTCATAAAATACTTCGATTGATTTTTTCTTCAATAAATCCTTCTTAATAATCTCCTGTCCTTTAGATATACTCATACCTTCTAAATTTTTTGAAAAACCTTTACTATAAAGTTTATTAAAAGTAGATTTTGAAAAAGTAAATGTATAAAGTTCCTTTCTAATCTTTTCTAATTTTTCTTTTTCATTCTGAGATTTAATACAATATTTATCCAGATAAAATTGTGCAGAATTACCTTCGATACCAGGAGTATTAAAGATTTCAATCGGTTTGATTAACTTAACCTCTCTTAAATCAAGATTATATTTTTTTATTAAATTATCATCTTTTTGTATATCTCGAAGCGCAATTAAATCATCTGCAGAATCAGACGGAACAGAATGTACAATTCCTGATCCAACTTTTGGGTCAAGAAAAATGGCGGGCAAAATTAAAATCTTATTTCCATTAAATGATTCTACTTTCCTGCCAACAAACTCTGATCCTTTAACCCTCGCTCTTTCCTGAACATTAAAATTTTGGTTCTCTAATTTTTTCAACATTGGTTCAGAAACAATCCAGATTTCACCATTAATTTTAGTTTCAATATATTCAATATCAGGATGGATATATAAATTAGTAATTCCCATGAGAGTATCATTCCTCAAAGTCGCAGTAATTATTTTTCTTCCATCATCTAATTTAAATTTAAACAAGATCATCTCTTGAGGGATTTCTCCTTCCCCTTCAACTCTATCATGATCCCCAACAGGCATATTAGTTTTAGGGTCCCATACAACAGGATGTTCTCCTTTCCCAACATAATTCTTTTCTTTTAATTTTCTAAATTGCCACCTAATAAATTCATCATAGTAAGGATTTAGTGAAGTTGTGATAAAATTTCTTCTCCAATCAATACTTATGCCCATCTTATTCAAATCATTGTGCCATTGCTTTCCAAAAACCTTTATCCAGTGCTCAGGGTCCTCGAATTTTTTTATCTCTTTGTCAGAGAATCCCTCTTTTCTAAGAGCCACTATCTGTTTTGGTTCTTTTTCTTTTACCCTATTGGCGGCACCAACTATTGGGCTACCAGTAGCATGCCAAGCTTGTGGGAAAAGGACATTAAATCCTCTGGACCTTTTATATCTGGCGAAAGCTTCTGCTCGCATTAAGCTAAAAAAATGCCCAATGTGAGGACCCAAGTTAACATAAGGATAAGGAAAAGTAATAAAAAACTTTTTTCTTTTATCTATCTCTGCTTCAAAAACTTTCGCCTGCTCCCACTTTTTCTGCCACTTAGATTCTATTTTTTTGAAGTTGTATTTCATTCAAATACTAAAAGTAATATGTTTTTAAATTATTTCTTTCTGAGTTTTCAAAATTCACAGTATAAGAAACATGTGCCATGTGCATTTCAGCAGTTATCTCTATCTTATAAGTACCTTTAGGAATCTTCTGCATTTTTCGGATTAAATTAAAATATGGAATGCCAATTTGTTGCGGATTAACATTAAACTGTATTAATCTACGCCTATGAATCCTAAAAAAATTAGCCTTAGAGTTTCTCTTAAATCTGCGAGTAGTATTTCTTTCCTCATTAGATATAATAACATCAGAACATAAACATTCAAGAGCCATTTTAAAAATTAAGTATTTAATTAACAGCCCTTATAAAAGAGCCAGGACTAACACCAATCCAAGAACTAAAAAGTTTTGTGTTAATCTCATGGATAAAACAAGAAAAGCATATTTTTAAATATTATTATCCTCTATTTTAATTATAAATTACAATTGTATTTCATATTTTATTTTAATCAGTAATCTTTAAATAATTTCTTAAAAGCATCTATTTGCAAAGCAAACTCTTTAAAATAATCTTCTTCTGTTTGTTCAAAAATATTCTTCCCTGTAGCTTTAACTAAATATAAACTCCTCAAAGGAAAAAACATATCAAATTCTCCCTGTAATTTATCCGTCAAAATATAATTCCTTTTATATTTAATTTGCCTGTGTGATCCATCTGGAAACAAAACTGTCCATCCATCTTCAAAATAAAACTCCTTTTGCCCGCCATACTTTTTTGCCAGATTAATATAAAAATTCTTCATTCTCTCTCCAATTTCCTGCTGTGTAAATTTAGATTCGTCTTCTTCACCCAGACAAATTCTTTTCACATGGGTAGGATCAAATATTTCTCCTTCAAAAAAAACCGCAGTATCCCCTGCAATCACAGGGCAAGGATATTTATTTTTATAAGGTAAAATTTTTTGCAATGAATTTTCCAAAACATCTTTCCCATTTTCTTCAACTTCAATTAATTCTGGTATGACTTCAATTATAATATTAGAATTAATTCTCTGAAATATTTTATTCATCCTTCTTAATTTTGATTTATTCCTGGATGCAAGATAAACTTTCATAAAAAAATATAATTAACAATCTTTAAATAATCTTCTTTGTTTTAAAATATAAGTTGTTTAAACATTTTACAAAATCTTCGCTTAGATTTTTTTCTTCATTTCATAACGAGATATTTTAAAATCTAATTTATCATAAAAATTTGTGGCATTTTTGTTTTTCTTATTTACTAATAAACAAATTTCTTCATATTTTCTATTTTTAAGATTTCTAACAAACTCATTTATTAAAAATGTTGCAACTCCCTTTCTCCTAAATTCTTTTAATACAAAAATATCTCCAACATAACCCATTTTGGTACAGAGACTATTAAAGAATATTTTTTGAAGACTTTGTTTGCTAAATAAGACCCCTTGAATATATCCTATCAGTTTACTTTTTTCTTCAGCAACAATTAATAAACTTTTTCTAGAATGTAGAATACTATAAAATTCTTTCTTAAAAATAGAATCTATTGGAGAAATTAATTCTTTTCCAAAACTAATGAGATAATCCTCTTTTCTGTATTTTTTTAAATTTAAATATTCTTTGAAATCTTTTTGTATGGCTTTTCGTATCTTCATTTTCTTAGCAAAGAATTTTGAAGTGTTTGATAATAGTTTTCAGAGGATTCTTTCCAGCGTGTTTTAGATTTTTCATAAAGTTCTGCAAAAGAATCTTTTTTAATATTTCCAAAACCTTTTAGGGGATGTTGCATTAAGTCTTCACAGAAATCCGTTACTATTCCCTCTGGACCAATTCTAAATCCACTATAATTTACTAAAGGTAAAATAGTTAAGTGAGCAAAAGTTTTCGGAGAGTCATTGATTGGGAAAAGTAAAGATGGAGCAAAATCTTCTAAAATTGCAGAATTTTGTTTTTTAAAATAACCTTGATTCCAGAGACCAGCAACAATCTCTGAATTTTCTTTGCCCATTAAATTAAGAGTTATACTTTTTATATTTTTTGAAGCATTTTTTAATTGGTCTATGGTTTTATAAAAAATATCTTGTGTTGGAATTAATGATAAATCATTATACGATGTTTCAAAACAAAATCCAACACTAAGATAATCTAACCCAGCATTTACTAAATCAGGCAACATTTTATCAAGAGAATTAACATTATGAGTCATTGTCGTAAAATTGGCAGTTAAATTTTCTAATCCTGCTTTTTTCGCTGTTCTTAATCCTTCTAATGCTTTTTGATAATTTCCTTGTCCTCTTATTTTATCGTGATTAGGTTCATCTCCATCAAAACTTATGCTTGTGAAAGAAAAATTAAATTGCTTCAGCCAATTAATTTCTGAAGGTATGAGCGTTCCATTTGTAAGTATCCTATAATTTAATCCCCTATTTTCTGCTGTTTCTAAAATTATTTTTGTTGTGTCTGGAGACAGAAGAGGTTCTTTGCCTACTATAGACAATGTCCTAACTCCAAAATCTTTTGCATCATAAATAAGGTTTTTCCAGTCTTGCGAAGTTAAATCATCTTGATTAGAATATTCATTTTGAATATGGGTGTCAGCAAGATAGCAATGAGAACATTTTAGGTTGCAAATTCTGTTTACATCAACTCCCAATTCCAGACCCGAAGGTATTTTATCCCCCGAATTATTTCTTGTGTCATAAATTTCCTTTATTTTATCTCTCGCATCTTTTGCTACTTTTCTAAAATCTCTTCCATTTGCTAAATCATCCATTATTCCAAATTGGAAATCTATAAACTCGTTATGTGTTTCAGTCATTTTATTTTTTAATTAATTTAGAAATCATCTCTATTATATTACCTAATCTCCATATCTACCGGAATCACTGATGCGCCAAAACCTACAGAAGCAGAATGTCCACTTATATTTGGTTTAATATCTTTATTATATTTTGTATAGCCAGTATTTTGAGGTATTACTCCTGCTCCAAAACTAATTCCGGCAGAATATCCACTTACATTTGGTTTAATTCTTTCTTGGCTCATACTTATCTTTTCCAATTTATTTATTTGTTCTTTAGTTTTCATTTAATAGTAAGTATACATTAGATTATATAAAACCTTTGGGCTTATTTTTAACCCAAAACCGAAAGATTTATTAATTACTTAAGCATTTATCCTAAATATGAAAAATAATAAAACACAAACCTCAAGAGAAGAAGGCTGGATAGTTCAACTTCCAGAACAAAGAAAAAAAATCAAACTTGACAAAAAAGACAAACTAATTCTTCAGGCTTTAACAGAAAATGCAAGAACTACTCTAAAGACTCTTTCAAAAATGACGCTTCTCTCAAAAAATAGTATTCAATCTTGTAAAATCTTTTTTTGAAAATCTTGAATGTTTCATAAAATCTGTAGAATAGATTTCATTCTTAAGAACATCCATCATTTGATCACATTCTCTTTTCATATTTTAATAAGAAAAAGAGGGTTGATTGATTTTTCGGTTTTCAAAAATCCTTAACTTAATGACATTGCATGCTCAATATCAAGTTTTGTTCTTATTTTCTTATTTTCTCGGAGCAACCAAATCTACAAGATACTCTGCCGTATTTCCATCATTGATATAAGGATTAAAACGATAAGAAGCATTTTCCCACCCAGAAGATTTAAATTTTTTAACAAAGTTCTTTTCTATAAAAATATTTGTGATATTGGAACGATAAGAATGACCACAATCTCTTTTAGGATTAACCTTTACATTCATCTCAGAAACCAATATCTTAACTTCTAAATCTTTCAAATCTTCTCGAAGTTCTTCTATTTGTCTTTCATAATAACTTTTATCAAAAGCGAGAAAACCCTTTTCATTGGTTTTATATTTATTCCTAATATAATCCTTTATCTTCATTATAGTTTTTTGTTTTGTCGCTTTTGTTTCTTTTATTGAATAGTTTTCCCACAGAAGAGATGGTTGATGCAACATAAAAGATTTTCTTACAAAAGAGGGATCATCATATCTAATTTTTAATTTTAAAAGTTGAGAATCTTCTATGTAATCTGTTCGAGATAAACTTAAATCAACATCTCTTTCTAAACTAGTTAAAATTTTTTCTGCCGATGTATAAACATAATCTTTTGAATGAGATTCAACTTCATGCTTTATTGAACTTAACTCTTTAATAATTTTATCTTCTAGTTGTTGTTTTTTCTTAATAAATAAATTGGGTGATATTGCCATTTTCTTATTTTCTATATTTGTATTTACTTAATAATAACTACACATTAGATTATATAAAACCTTTTAATCAATTTTTAACCTAAACCCGAAAGGTTTATTAATTAATTAAGTGTTTATTCTGGATATGAAAGAAGATAAAAAACAAAACCTAAAACAAGAGGGCTGGATAGTTCAGCTCCCAAAACAAAAAAAAGAAATCAAACTTGATAAAAAAGACAAAATTATCATTCAGGCTTTGACGGAAAATGCGAGAACTACCCTAAAGACTCTTTCAAAAATGACTCTCCTCTCAAAAAACAGCGTCCAAAACAGAATAAAAAATTATGAAAAATCTGGATTAACACACAACTCTTCAACTTTTATTGACATTCAAAAATTAGGTTTTGAAATGTACCAAATTGGAATTAAAACAAAAATGACTTTAGCCCAAAAAGAAAAATTTATTGAACACTTGAAAAAAATAAAGTTCTTAAATCAAATAATTGTGTTCTCTTCTTCGCACTGGGATTTTTTCATAAGATTATATGCCAAAAATTCAGAGCAATTTGATAAAATAGTCACCCAAATAGATTCATTCAAAAACATAATTCATTTTGACATCCTCCCTTGTGAAGAATGGAATTATCATCCAGTTAAACATTTTAATGAAAGATTAGACTTAAATAAATATATAAAAAAAGAGGACACATCATTTCAAAAAACATTCGGCACAAGAAAAAAGAATCATAAAAAGATTTCATTTGACAAAAAAGATTTGGAAATTCTAAAATTCCTAAGCCATAATGCGAGAGCACCTTTAGTGGAAATCGCTTCAAAGCTTAAACTTTCTCCAGACACCATTAAATACAGAATGAAAAATTTAATAGAGCAAGGCATAATAGAAAGTTTTTTCATAAACCTAAACCCTTACTTATTTGGTTACTCTGCTTATTTCTTTTTCTTCCAAATTTTCAATAGAGAGAAAATAAAAGAAATAATGAACTATCTGGCAAGTCATTCAAAATGCACAGGAGTTATAAAAACTAAATCCACCTGGAATTTACTCGGAACAATTTTGCTTAAAGATGTCCATGAACTTAAAAACTTTGAAGAAGAGTTTTTCGCAAAATTTGAAAACTATATCCACAACTACGAATTTATTCAAATATTAGAGCAACCACATTATAAAATGTTTATGAGGGAAATAATTAATTTTAAATAACCTTCTTTACTAAATAAAACATGCAAAAGATTAAAGCACACATTATTGGAGAAATTATTTTTAGCAATACTTCTGAGGCTCATGCACTTTATAAAAAAAGTCGCTTCGGGGAAAAAGTCGGGGAAAAAATCCAGTACTCTCTTTCAGAAACTCTGTTTTTAGTTGAAAAAGGAAAAATGGATGTCCTCTCGAGAAATAAAAAAATTCCTAAAAAAGAATTAATGAACAAGTTCAAAAGAATAGACAAAAAAATCCAGATTAAATATCCTGTGTTTAAAGATTTAAGAGAAAAAGGTTACATTGTTAAGACAGCCTTAAAATTCGGGGCAGAATTCAGGGTTTACGACAAGGGTTCAAAACCAGGGAAAAAACATGCGAAATGGATTGTGTTCACAGACCATGAATCTAAAAAAATAACATGGCATGAGTTCTCTGCAAAAAACAGGGTCGCACACTCAACAAAAAAACACCTGCTTTTAGCAATCCTTGACGAAGAGGGCGATATAAGTTATTATGAAGTTAAGTGGGTGAAACCTTAAGTATTCAGATAATATCAAAAACCTTATAATCCCATTCTATTTATTTGTGTTATGGTTCAGAACACATCAAACATAAAAGAAAAAATACTCTCCATTTTAAAAAGCAGGGGACCAAGTCTGCCGGTTCATATTGCAGGGGGAACAGGGTTGAGCATGCTTTTTGCGTCGGCTTTTCTTTCTGAACTTTTTTCTGAAAAAAAAATAAAAATAAGCAATATGAAAGTGGGCAATTCCCCAATATATTTTCTTCCTGAACAGGAATTCATGCTACAAAATTTCTCGCAATTTCTTAAAAGCAAGGAAAAAGACGCATTCATACTTTTAAAGCAAAAAAAAGTTCTAAAAGATTGGGAACAAGAACCTGCAATAAGAGTTGCTTTAAGAGCAATAAAAGATTTTGCAATACCTTTTAAAAAAAATGAAGAAATTTTTTGGAGATACTTTACAGAAGAAGAAAAAGAAAAACCAAAACAAGATATAGAAAAAGAACCCCAAATTGAAATTCAAACTCCTTCAGAAGAACCAGAAAAACTTTCTGAAAAACCACAACCCAAAGACCTTAATATTTTTGATGAAAAACCTGCACCCAAAGATAAGGGCAAAGAAAAAAAGAAAACAAAAAGAAAAAAAACTTCTCAAAAAAAGAATGAAAAATTCTTCAATAAAGTAAAGGAACATTTATCACAAAAATCCATTGAAATTTTGGATATAGAAAGTTTCAGTAAAAATGATTTGGTTTTAAAAATTAAAAAAGATAACAAAGAAAAATTGTTGATGGCTTACAACAAAAAAAGAATCACTGAACTTGATTTAATCAAAGCTTACAAAAAAGCTTCAGAAACAGGTCTTCCCTATGTAATTCTGAGTCTTGGAGAACCAGCAAAAAAGCTAACAAATTTTATTAAAGCAATAAGAAATTTGGAAGAGATAAATAAGATAGAATAAATTCCGACATCTTTAAAAACCTTCAATCAAACAATAAATTATGGGAAAAATAAAATCAAAATTAGTGAGAAGGTCTGCACATATTTTTATGCAAAAAGGTGTTGAGTTTACTGAAAGTTTTGAAAAAAACAAAAAAGTACTTGGAAATACAATGCCCAGTAAAAAGTTGAGAAACCAAATCGCAGGATTTTTATCAAGATTCAAAAAACAAGAAAGACAGAGTCAGCCACAAATGCCAGAAAATTAATTATTTCTTTCTTAGGATTTTCTTTATTTCTCCAACATCTTTAGCAAGCCGTTCAAGTTGCTTTTTCTTATTTCTGTTCATTATGGTATTAATTATATTAAAAACTAAATAAATAATAATCAATCCTCCTATTGCCTGTAAAAAAGTTGCTAAAGAAGAAATTTGATTAATCAGCTCATTAATTGCTTCTGCATTGACTAAATCCACTATTGCCATGAAAATAATAAGAAAAACAGGTTTTTAAGATTTATCTCTAAGTTTTCATTATTAGCAATAAAAGTTCAATACAGCAAAAACTTTTAAATTAAGTTTTTCTTCTATTTTCGGCTGCATAGTTCAGTGGTAGAACGCCAGTCTCATGAGCTGGAGGTCCTGAGTTCAACTCTCAGTGCAGCCATTCCCAACCTAATCTATAAAGGCAGAGGCGAGCGATTTTCGAGGCTCAATGAAATTGAGTCATCCCGTGGGATGGTAGGGACAAAATTAAAAATCATAAATAGCCCGTGCGAGATCGCGAGTTAGAGAGTTAAATTCTCTTCAGAGCCACAATTCAAAATGCAGAATCTAAAAACGATACTCACAACAAATTCTAAAAAAATAGAAGATGCTTTTTTAATAAGAAATAAAGTTTTTACTCAGGAGCAAGGCATATCTTCTGATTTGGATAAAGACGGGAAAGATAATAAAGCAGAGCACATCATAACATATTTAAAAAATAAGCCAGTGGGCACACTAAGAATAAGACGTATCCAAAACAAAATTAAATTGAAAAGAATGGCGGTTCTCCAAAAACAGAGGGGAAAAAGAATCGGAACAAAGATGATTAATTTTTTAATCAATTATTTTGAAAATAAAAACATTAAAGAAATATATCTTCATACTCAAATGCGAACAAAATCTTTTTATAAAAAAAATGGATTCAAAACAAGGGGAAAATCCTTTGAAAAAGTAGGAATAAAACATATAGAAATGTATAGGTTATTTTAATATTAAAAATCACACACCAATCTTAAAACCATCCCCTTCTTTCCGAGGGATAATATGAAAATGAACATGCTTCACAATCTGCCCTGCTAATTCAAAATTATTGCTTACAACATTAAACCCACTGGCTTTTTTCTCTTCTATCAACTTTAAAGCAGTTTTCTTAATGCAATCTAAAAGTTCATGTCCTAAACTACTTGGCATGTCCAAAACAGTCTCAAAATGTTTTTTAGAAATAACCAAACTATGCCCTCCCACAACTGGATTAGCATCTAAAATAGAAAAAAAATTATCATTTTCATAAATTCTTTTAGCAGGAATTTCTCCATTCGCTATTTTACAAAATAGACAATCATTACCCATAAGCAGGATAAAAAAAGATAATTTAAAATACTTTCTATAGGAAATTTTGCTATCTTTATTTTTGCAAAATTTACCAAGGAGAACCCTTAAAGTTCACTTTAAGGATCCCAACTCAAATATTTTAATCTTTCAAATTGAATAAATAAAAAATAAAAATAAATTAAACTTATCTTCTTCTTTTCTTTTTAACAACTCTTTTCTTCTTAACAGCTTTCTTCTTTTTGACAACCTTTCTCTTAACTTTTCTCTTTGCTGGTTTCTTCTTTGCTTTAGCACCTGCTTTTTTCTTTTGTTGTTCAAGTTTTGACACTTGTTTCTTAAGTTGTTTTATCTTCAAAGCAATCTGTTTTGGTGTTTTTGCTTTTGCCATATTTTCCACCTCTTTTATTTAATTAATTATATTAAGAATAACTAATTTAAAAAACTTTGCCCTTTTCTTTTTAAATTTTTTACACAATGAGAATTAAAATAATATTAAAAATTCCTTCTGTTTAAAAACTCTGCAGTAATTTTTATTTCCCGACGACAAAAAAATAAAACATTACTTTACTAACTGCCCTGCTTTTTCAAACTTAATTTCCTGATTAATTAATTTTCTTATCTCCTCTTTTAATCCGGAAATCTTTACTCTGATTTGTTTTGTTGTATCTCTATCTCTGATTGTAACATCTTTCTTTTTCAAAGAATCTCCGTCGACAGTTATGCAATAAGGAGTTCCGATTTCATCATTTCTTGCATATCTTTTTCCAACAGAACCAGATTCATCATAATCTACATTCCAGTCTTTTTTCAAATCATTAAAAATTTCTTTAGCAATATCAATTAATTTTTTATCAGATTTTACCAGAGGAAAAATAGCAACTTTTACTGGAGCGAGTTCTGGAGGTAATTTTAAAACAATATTCTCTCTTTTCTCGTCGTAATTGTATGCTTTTGTCAAAACCGCTAAAAAAACTCTCTCCATACCAAATGTTGGTTCAATAACTTTTGGAATTATTTTTTTCTTTGTTGCTTCATCAAAAATAGATAAATCTTTTTTACTTTCTTTAATGTGTTGATTTAAATCATACTGACCCCTGTTTGCATTTCCGGCAACTTCCTTGCTTCCAAAAGGATATTCATAATCAACATCAAAAGTTGCAGAAGAATAATGTGACCTCTCTTCAGACTTATGTTCTCTTATTTTTATTTTTTCCAAACCAAGAGAATAAAACCACATAATCTGTTCAGCCAGCCAAAACCCATGCCACTCTGTCAACTTTTTCTCTTTTAACATTTTTTTAACTGTAGTTTCTTTAAGTTCCTCGCTGCCAGCTTCCTGTGTCTCAGCGTCCAACAATTTAAATTTCAAATTCAAATGTTCCCTTGTTAATTCTTCACATTTTTCAGTATCAGGATGTAAAAAAAACTCAAACTCTCCAATATGAAATTCCCTTAATCTAAATAAAAAATCTCTTGGTGCAATCTCATTTCTAAAACATCTCCCAAGCTGGGCAATACCAAAAGGCAGTTTCATCCTCATTGAATCATGAATTAATTTAAAATTCATAAACATCCCCTGTGCAGTTTCTCCTCGAAGATATGCCTTGCTCTTGTCCAGAGCCCCAACTTCTGTTTCAAATAACATATTAAACTCGCCGGTTTTCTCATACTCTCCTCCACAATCGCATTTAACTTTCCCAAATTCATTCACTTCTAACTTGGAAGATTTCTTGCATTTTTTACAAACAACTGCTAAATCTTTAAAGCTGTCAATATGCCCTGAAGCTTTCCATGTCCTGGGATGAGAAATTATACTCGCATCAATCCCGACCATGTTGTCATGTTTATGAACAAAATGATTCCACCAATTTTTCTTGATATTATTAAACAATTCTGTCCCTAAAGGTCCAAAATCCCAGAACCCTGTAAAACCACCATAAATATCTGAACTTCTAAAAACAAAACCTTTTCTTTTACAAAAAGCTGTAAGCTCCTCTATTGATATTTTCGTTTGCATCATTTTTCTCTTCCCTGTTTCTTTCCCCATCTCCTTATTTTTAATAATTTTTATTTTGTCCTTCCCAACTTTCTCACTTTCCATTTTCTTTATTATTTCTTTAGCTTTTTTCTCAGCATCCTTCCTGACCTTCCCAAGATAAGCAATTGTTTTTGTTTTTACTTTTCCATCAACTCTCTTATTTTCATTAAGATAATAATATTCCCTTCCATGAATCTTTTTTTTAACAATAAATGCCATTAATATTAACCACTACAAAAGTATTTAAAGATTTTCATAAATTACTAGTGGCAAATTTATTTATATTTTTATGCTTGTAACTTTTAAAGTAATAATTTTGCTAATTATAAAAAAGAAATTCATCAATAAATATTTCCAAACTAAAAACCTTTAAATACACAATCCTTGGTTCTATTATATGCGGAGGTGGCACAGCGGCTACTGCAATCGGTTGCAGCCCGGTTTTTCGTGGGTTCGAGTCCCATCCTCCGCTTATTAAAAAAGAAAATGCTCCCTTGGTATATTCTGTCACTAACATCCGCCGTGTTCTCAGCAATGGCTGCAATAACTCAAAAAAAAGTCCTGTTTAAAGAAACAGCTCTTGGATTTTCAACACTGGTTGCAATATTTAATCTAATCATCGCTATTCCTTTTTTCTTTTTCATAGACTTCTCAAATCTTACTTCCTCGGGATTATTCGTTTTATTTATTAAATCTATTTTAGGAGCAGTTTCATTTCTTTGTGTGATGCTTGGAATAAAAAATCTTGAAATAAGCAGGGCTCTTCCTTTGCTGGTTCTTACACCCGGATTAGTTGCATTTTTCGCATTTTTATTTTTAGGAGAATCTCTTTCTAATATTGAAATTATGGGAATGCTCTTCCTTATTGCAGGAACATATTCCCTTTCACTGAAAAAAAGACAAGAATTAGAAGACCCTGTTGAAGAGTCAATTAAACCAAAAGGGCATTATTATATTATTGCAGCTCTTATTTTATTTACAATAACTGCTATATTAGATAAAGCTATTTTAACGGATTTTAAGGTTCCATTAAATACTTTTATGGGATTTCAACACTTATTTTTAGCAATAATATTTTTTACAATAATCATTTTTTCAGGAAAAACCAAATCCGTCAAATCCAGTTTTAAAAATTCCTGGAAGTTTATTTTATTAATTTCTTTTATTACAATCACATACAGATATACTCATTTACTGGCAATAAAAATCGCTCCTGTTGCACTTGCACTTTCTCTCAAACGGGTTTCTGTATTTATTGCAGTAGTAATCGGAGGGACATTATTCAAAGAACATAATCTTGTAAGAAAAATAATAGCAACAATAATAATGACTATCGGAGCAATATTAATTATTAATGGTTAAGAACTAAACTTAATACCTTTTGCTTTTTCAATAAGCCCCTTTCTTGGTTCGGGAATATCTTCTTTTTTTGAATCTTCAAGATATTTCAAAACCTTTTTTTTCCTTGCTTCTATGCTCAGTTTTGAACTAACACAAGGTCCTCCAATACACCCTCCAATGCAAAAAAGCACATCTAAAAATCTAATCTTAGGCTCAGGATTTTTCAAAAATTTAAGCACATTTGCAATACCATCCATCACGAGTATTTCTTCTTTTTTTATGGTTCCTTTCAAATGCGCTGTTTTTCCCAAACCTCCGGAAAGAGGATAAATCTTTGTATAATCATTATAAAATTTATCAAAATAAATTCTTTTACTATATTTTGGAATTTTAAATTTAACAAACAATTTATTCAGCTGTTTATAATCAATTACAAAATCAACATCTTTTGATTTTTCTGCTTCTATTTTTTTATAATGACAAGGAGAAATAAAAACAGTTTTATGGTCTGGATAAAATCTTTTGCATATCTTTGCAGTTGCGACCATGGGACTATCAATCCTCGCCAAATATTTTTTATACTTTGGTATTTTAGCCTTAATAATTTCAACAATCCCCGGACAAGGACTTGCAATAACAAGCCCTTTAGAATTTTTAAGTTTCTTATAATACTCTCTATTAATCATCTTCGCCCCAAAAGTCAGCTCAACAACTTTATCAAAACCTAATTTTTTTAATCTTGAAATAATTGAAGCATAAGAAAATTCAACAACAAAACTTGGAGCCAACATTGCAATATACTTTCCTTTCAACGGAAACTTTAAATTCTCAATACCTTTTTTCATTTTAAATAAAGAAAAACAACATTTATAAAAATGCCTCTAACTAATTGTAACAGAATATTAAATTATTGTCAATTTTTAAAGAAAATAATTTGTTGGTTTTATTCGCCCAATTCTGTTTTGGAAACTTTTTCTTCATATAAATCCGTGAATTCATCAAAAACTGCTTGACTTTGTTTAAGGGTAATTTTATTTGTTATAGCAGAATATATTTCCTTCCTTATCCTATCAACTTCTATACTTGGGTCTATCGCTCCCATATAAGAAGTAGCTTCATAGCATCTATTCAACATTTTTCTTATTCTCTTATCTTCTTTAATTCCTTTATCATTTTCTAAATAAAATAAATTATAAGAATTGTAGATTAAATCTGAAACTTGTGCATAAGCATTCTTCAAAAATTGTTGGCTATTCTTTAAAAAATCTTTTCCATAAATTGGAAGGTGCCTCTTAAAAAGTGAAATGGTTGTTCTGTCAATTACTTGTTCTAACGGATTATTTTTAATATTCTGAGGATTTTTAAATCCTCTAAGATAATTATCAACCCCTTTTATTGATATCCCTGTTTGGATATCTTCTCCATTTAAATTTAAAATAAATTCGTCCAAGAAACAAATATCTCCATTCGTAATTGCTAAAAAATCATAATCTCCAGGATTTTCTAAGAATAAAGAAGAACCAAAAATAGATGTACTCAACACCTCTAAAGTTGGATAATTTACACCCATATAATCTAAAACCATCTCATTTAAATTCGAGAATGTTTCATTTTTTCTCTCTAAAATATTATTTCTTTGTTTATCAAATAAATAATGATAAATATTCCTTTGAAAAAGATTTGCTCTTTCTTCATTATCTCCAAAATTAATTCTATTTGTTGGATGAAAAATTTCTAAAGGATAATCCACTCTAAAAGGAATTTTAGTAAACATTTGCATCTCCCCTTATTCCTTCGATGTTTTCTATAGTTCCTTGAAGACCTTTTCCTTTTTCATGCTCTCTCCTGATATTTCTAACAACATAATATTTTAAGGTAGCTGCTTGGAGTAATAGGGGCAATATTGAAATTTCTTCCTCTGATAAAGGTTCTTGAGAATACTTATTATATTGTTTAATTATTCTTGGCAACCCTCCATTGATATATCTGGGCTCTAAATTTTCTCCTTTCAAAAGTAAAGGAGAAATAAACTCTTTTAATTTTTTATCCAACCCAAAAGTTTCTGAATCAATTATTATTAAATTACTTCCCCCATCAACAACATTAGAACTATTAACATCTCCATTAATTATTCTGTCGGGTAAGCTCCTCATTCTAACGCTCAAATCTCTGTTAATTAAATCCTTAAGAAAAGGGATTAGGATGTTAGATTTAGAACAATATTTTGTTATATCTAAATACATTGAAGCCAAATTACTTTCACTAAAATTTTCTCCTTTTTTAGAAACTCCCAAGTTAAGAATTTCACTTCCAAGAGAATTATTTAAACTATTATGTAACAATGCGATTGTTTTTCCAACTTTGTCTATATAATTCAAATCTCTTTCTTTTATAGAATTCATTCTGACAAACTCCTCTAAACCATATAATCCATCACCCATATTTATCCCGTAGAAAGAAGGATTATCAATTCTCTTACGGATTTTTGGGAAATAAGAATCTAATTCAAATATAATCTCAGAATGTGATTCAATTTCTTTTTTGTTTGTTCCCTTGTATTTGAAAACATATTCTTTTCCATCAACATCACTAATAAAATATTTTCCAAACTTTGTTCTTCCAGAAGAAATTAAATTAATTCTTCTTGTGTTAACTCCATAAGATTTTTCCAAAATTGCCTTTACTTTATTCAAGTCATGATCAAAAAGTTCTTCCCTTTTTTTAACTGCCAAAGGAACATTATAATTTATCTCATTTTCTGTTAGTATTTCAAAACCTATTTTCTTAATTCTTTCAAAATCTGAAATAGGGGTAATTTCCACATATTGGCCTCTCGAAAAAATAAAAGAATTTTTTACACCATTTAATAAGTTAATTTCCCTTGAAGAGACAATTAAATTATTCTCACAAATTCCCTCATAGTTTATTATTCCATTCAAAAGATAAGCATGATTACTTCCTTCCCTAAAAAAATTCCAATAGTAACCACCACTTTCAATTTTTTGTGGAGTTGTTCCTAAATCTATTGGCTTATCAAAAAGACTATTCTTATCTTCAATTCTTAATACCTTATCACCCCTCAAAGGATTGATTGGCATATTAACAAAGGCTCAAATCTCTTTAAAAATATTACTTTTTTCGGTTATTTTTCCAATATTCTTTTAATTTATTAAATTCTTCTTTTGTAACTCCAAAATCCCCTATTTCTTTTCCGCCTTCTTTTTTTTCATGAAAATCTGTTCCCCCTGAAATAACTAAATTATGTTTTTCAATAAAATTTTCTAAGATTTCTTTTGTATTTTCTTGGATTGTTTCTTTTGGTTTATAATCTAATTCGATTCCATCTCCTCCCAATGAAACAAATTCATCCAATATTTTTAGCATATTTTCGCCCAAATACCAAGGATGGGCAACAATTGCAATTCCTCCCGCATTATGAATAATTTCTATAGCTCTTTTTAATTCTGTCCCTTGAGGTTTCACGAATGCTTTCCCCTGCTTCCCTAATAATTCATCAAATACTTGTTTTCTTTCTTGAAATTTTTCAGGATATTTTCTCATAAGAATTTTTGCAATAAATGGCCTCCCAAAATTCTCTCCTTTTGTTTCTTCAAACAATTCTTCAAAAGTTATTTCATATCCTAATTCATTAAGTTTCTCGATTATAGATTTTGTATTTTTAATTGCATATTCTCTGTGCCTTTCAGAAATTTTTTTTATTTCTTCATCTTCAGAATCAATAAATAATCCTATAAGATGCAATTCTCTAACTCCTTCAGGAGGAGTTATTGTAATTTCTATCCCAGAAACATATCCAATTCCTTTTTCTTTTACATAAACTTTTGCTTCTTCATTTGCTGTTGATTTATCATGGTCTGTTATTGCGATAGCAGAAATACCTTTTTCAACAGCATAATCAATTAATTCTTTTGGATTTAATACTCCATCTGAATGTGTTGAATGTATGTGCAAATCTATTTTTACCATTATCTTTAAAATAAAGTATTCTTTTTAATATTATCTTTAAATTTTCAGATTCATATACTTTCCAAGCATTTCATTAAATATCTTGGTATTTTTACTTTCTAAGAAATTTATCATTAATCCCTGAGAATCTTTTGCTAAAAGTCCTCCTTCAATTTTAGGCCACCTCTCTCTATAAACCGCAGGAAAATTATTCTTATCTAAATTTGTTATTCCTCCATATGGATCAAGACAAGCAAAAACAACTCTTGGAATTCTGTGTAAAAGAGAAGTTCCAAAACACATAAGACAAGGTTCTATTGTAGAAAATAATTCAACTAACGAACCTTTTTTTGTCTCTTCCCTTATTAATTTGGAATGGCTTTGAATCAAGTTATTTTCTGCGTGAGAATGCCAATCCTTGTTTGTATAAAGTAAATTTCTTCCAACTCCTACCAAATCACCATTTATTGTTAAAGCTGCACCAATTGGAAAATTCCCATACTTTAAAGTGGACTTTGCTTCTCCTAATGCAAACTTCATTATTTCTTTATCTTTCTCTGAAAAAGGCATATCTTAGAGGAAATATGATGCTATTTATGTTTTTCTATATTCGCCACAAAAGATAGAAATTATTCTATAACTGAATTTTTCTCACATTTTTTAATCAGCCCAAAACAAAAAACATAAACCCAAGGGTTCAATCCAAATTAATATGCCCCGGACAGGATTTGAACCTGCGACCTACTGCTTTCTTCCTTTCTTTCCCTTTATTAGAAGGCAGTCGCTCTATCCAAGCTGAGCTACCGAGGCTTAATATATGAAGAAATAATTGTATTTAAAATGTTTCTATTAATCAAATTTCCAAAACATCTAAATCATTAACCAAAAAAGAGTTCTTAAAAATCTTTCTCGCATCATCTAAAATCTTTTTTGGATTCTTGTCATATCTTTGGCTTATATGAGTTAAAATCAATTTTTTTGATTTTGACTTTTTTGCAATCTCTCCAGCCTGCCTTGCTGTCAAATGCAAATGCTCTCTGGCTTTATCATGCAAATCAGATCCAAAACTTGATTCACAAATTAGCAAATCAGAATCCTTGACAAAATTCACAATGTTTTTGTTCAATTTTGTATCAAGCACAATCGCAACTTTTGTATCTCCTACCTTATAAGTTAAATTTTTAGCTAAATACTTTTTTCCTTTGTAAGAAATATTTTTGCCCTCTTTTAATTTCTTGAGCAAAGGCCCACGAGGCAATTTGGATTTTTTCAATTTCTTTTTGTCAATTCTTATCTGTCCCTTTTTAACAAAAGTATAAGCGTTTGTAGGAATCCCGTGCTCCATACTCTCAGCTTCAAGGCAAAAATCATCAGTCTCTAAAAATTTGCCCTTAGTAAAAATATTCTTTTGAATATTTTTCGGGGTACACCCTTGGGTGCCACCAACTTCTTTAACTTTTATTTCATATTTTCGAGTAAATCTAAAAATTTTTAACAAGGCATTCATAAAATCTTTGGTTCCTTTTGGACCATAGATAAAAAGAGTCTTGTTATATCCACTCAACGCTAAAGTTGACAACAACCCTGGGATTCCAAAAACATGATCTCCGTGCCAATGAGTAATTAATAAACGAGTGACCTTGCAAGGATTCAATCTTGCTTTTCTAAATTGTCTTTGAGTCCCTTCTCCGCAATCTATCAAAATATTCTCTCCTTCATAATTAAGTAAGATCGCGGTGTGATTTCTTTTCACAGTAGGAGTTTGTGCTGCAGTCCCTAAAAAAGTTATTTTTATCATACAAAGAAAAGGAAAAAAGAGTTTTTATTTGTTGTGAATCATTTCTTCCATTCATCAAAAAAACCGCTAACAAACTTTTCAGTGGCAAATAATACTTTTGTTCCGGTAATCATTTTCTCCCTTAAACAATCTACATCAATAAGTCTTTGAGGACTACTAGTATTTTGATAAACCTCTGCAAAAGAATCCAAATCTTTTTCACCAAATCCTCCAAAACTTTCCATTATTGGAAACAATCTTGCAATATTTGTTGCAAAACTTTCTAAACCTGCAGAACCAAGTTTAATTTCTCTTTCAATAAAATGTGGATTATATTTTTTAGTTAAATCCATTGAAATCTTATCAACATAAAAAATTCCTCCACAAGGAGATGGAACCATCAAAACAGACTTTCCCATTTCATCAATCCACTCCTTACATTCATTATACATTAAACTAGACATAATAAACAAAATAACTTTTTATTTAAAAAAATTATTATCTTGAAATATATACTTTAAAGTGTCCTCTAAACAAAATAACTAAAACAAACGAAAATTAATAGTAATAACACTTATTCTTTCTTCAAAGCTGTTGAAGCCGGAGAAATAAAAATTATTGTATCTCCTCTTAAAAAAGTAAGTCCAAGATTTCTTTTTATCTCATTATCTTGCATTTCTTTTATATTATCCAATACCAAGTTTATGTGAATATCAAAAGCTAACAAAGTTCCTACAAACTGTTTGTCGCCTTTCAAATGCACTAATACTTCTTTTCCTTTTGAATTATTCAATAAATCCAAAGGTCTTTCAATTCCGTTAACCATTTTTAATTTTTCCTAAAGTGGTTGTTTCCAAAATATCTTTAGGATATTCTGAACTTAACCATAATTTAAGTTTGTATAATTTGTTTATAAACATTTCGTAAGAAAATTTCTTTAATAAAGATAAACAAAAAGATATTTAAATCAATTTTATCAAGTAATTTTATTAAAAAACAAAATGCGTAAAAGAAAAAAAATATCTGGCGGAGTGTATAATAAAAAAAGAAAAAAGAAATCATATGAGATAGCTGGGCAAAAAAGAATTGTAAAAATTGGGGAAGAAAAAAGAAGGACAAAAAAAACCAGAGGTGGGAATAAAAAAACATTTTTGCTTAAAGCAAAATTTGTAAACATCCAAACAAAAGATAAGAAATCAAAAAAAGTGGTGATAAAAAAAGTTCTTGAAACACCTTCAAATAGGTTCTTAGCAAGACAAAATATAATAACAAAAGGAACAATTATTGAAACAGAACTTGGCAAAGTCAAAATAACAAATCGCCCAACCCAAGAAGGGGTTGTTAATGGTGTTTTAGTTGAATAATTAATTGACTTTTACTTCTCGTACATAACAATAAAAACCAAAAGGTTTATAAAAGAAAACTATTTATAAAGCTTACGGTTAAATTCTAAAATGGCAGGAATAAAAAAATGCCCTGAATGTGGAAGCATACATTTAACTTATGATGCACATTTAGGAGAAATAATTTGCAACGATTGTGGTCTTGTAATAGAAGAAAAAATGGTTGATTCTGGAATAGACTTGCAGGGAAAATTTGACAAAGGCAAAAAAAAGGGACGGGGCGGAGCTCCAATGAGCATGCAAAAATTTGACAAAGGTCTGACAACCAATGTTGGAGAAATCTCAGATATTTACAAATTAGAACCAGGGCAAACAAGGAAATTCTTAAGACTAAAAAAATGGCAGGAAAGAGTTTCCACAAGTATTGAAAGAAATTTGAGACTAGCCATGGCAGAATTAAGAGTTATTGCTTCTTATCTTCATTTACCAAATGTTGTAAGAGATGAATCATCAAGAATTTACAATTATGTTTTACAAAGAGGACTGGTAAGAGGTAGAAGCATGGAATCAGTAATTGCTGCTTGTTTGTATGCTGCATGCCGTTCATATAATATCCCAAGAACACTTGATGAAATGGCAACAGCGTCTGATGTTGAAAGAAAAGAAATAGGAAGAACTTATAGATTTATAATAAGAAAATTAGGAATTAAAGTAAAACAAAGCTCTCCAAAAGATTACATCTCACGATTTTCTTCAGTTTTAAAACTATCTCCTAAAACACAAAATGAAGCTTTGAAGGTATTAAAACAGGCAGAAGAAGTTGAGCTAACTTCAGGGAGAGGTCCTGCAGGAATTGCAGCAGCAGCATTATATGTAGCGGCTTTAATAAATGACGAAAAGAAAACCCAAAGAGAGGTTGCAGACATTGCAGGAATAACAGAAGTAACAATAAGAAACAGATATAAAGAACTTATAGAAAGATTAAATTTAGAAGAAAAAATAAAACAAAAAGAAAAGGAATTTAGCAAAAAGAAATCATCCTAGAATTCTAAACATTTTTATATAGAACCTGCTCTTTAAAATCAAGCGGATGCAACTCACAAGCACACTCGCGGAGTAAATAGGCTTCGCAATAAATGCTCGTGTACATTGCTCGGCCGGAGAAAGTCAAACAGGACTTTCTTTCACAGAAAATTTGCGGAAGTGCCGGAGTGGTCAAACGGGACAGGTTTAGGACCTGTTGGCTTAGTGCCTACGAGGGTTCGAATCCTTTCTTCCGCATCTGTATTTTTGATTTTCTCACCCTACGGGTTTCCCACAAGGGGATGACCTCTACGAGGCCGCGAATCCTTTCTTCCGCATTAAAGATATTAAGCTTACGAAATATCTTAATCAGAAAGATTCTAATTCTCAAAGTCGCTTAAATTCAAAAAGCATAAAATGTATCCACAGTAATCTCAGAACCAACTATAACTTCTATTTCTGAAGGATCATAAACTTTAAATCTGTAATGATTCTCATCATAATTCGCCATACTTTGCCGAATCAAATTAACCTCATAAGGCAGATAAAATCTTTCATTAATCTCTTTCACACTTGTTTGAAAAATAAACTTATCTACTTTGCTTCCAAAAACAGATGGATTATAAATCTCCAAAAAATAACCTTCACAATTTTCCATTGAAGTGATATCTAACTCCACATAAACTTTCCCTGGAGAAACATCTCTTTTTCCTATAACTTGTAGGGATTTATCAACCCACCGAGCATTTTTAATGCAAGGATCATTCGCTTTTACATATTCTTTCGGAGAGTTCTCTTCTATATTCAACTCTGCAGAAATCACTTCAGATTCATCATACCAAAGCAATTCCTCATTTGAATCATAACAATAAACTTCTGCATAAAAATCAAACACTAAACCTGAATCTTCAAGAGCAACCAACTCTTCAAGATTAAATTCAATAATATTTTCATTAGATATCCCTTCAGCTCTTTTAGAATCAGGAAATAAATTATCCAGTCCAAACAAATTTCTCCTATGAATAATATTATATTTAATTGAATCACAAATAAAATCAACATGAAGTATAAGTTTATTTGTTCCTTCCATTTGATAAAAAGAAACACTCTCGGAATCACTTTCAGATATCTGGCTTTTTGGCTCACTGGACATTTCAACTACAAAATCTGTAGAGTACTTTACATAATATTCAAATACTTTTAAAACATAATTTTGAGTTTCTAAAGGCAAGTCATCTTTACAATCAGAAAAGTATTTCCCAGCACATTTTTTTTTAACTTTGGTTGGTCCAGCATTATAAGCAGCAATTGCTAACTCATTATCGGTTATTCCATAAACCTCTTGTAAACATTTAAAGTAACAAGTTCCCAAATTCACATTTGTTTTTGCTCCTTCAAAAGTGTTTTCTTTCCACTTTTCTTGATAATAATCATTACATAAAGAATAACATGGTTTGCTTGAGTCTTTGATATCATCAACTGCTCCAACTACTTTAGCTCCATTGGTTCCTCTTTCAAGCAATTGCATTAAACCAGTGCTTCCATCTGGACTAATTGCGTCTTGATTCCAATTACTTTCCACACGAATAATCGCTTTAACCAGATTTTCATCCACATTTTGCTCTTTTGCTATCTTCTCTATCATATCCTTGTAATCTTTCATTTTCGCAATCTCTTTTTTAGCTTCCTCTACACTTCTACTATCCTCTCCATTTTCAAGCTCTCCAACCAAACCAGAATAAGCATTTCCCCTTAACAACAATAACTCAGCTTTCTCTTTATTTAAAAACGCTTTCTTCATCACCTCCTCGCTAATCTTACTAACTGCTTCTTCAAAAAATTCCCTTTCTCCCCTACTCTTACCTTCTTCAATCAACTCTCTAATTTTTTCAACCAAATCATTAAATACACTTTCTCCAAAATATCCTCCCTCTTCTTTCAACAACTCCAATTGACTTTTTGCATGTTCTTCTAAAACTCTCTCCTCAATATCAGTATGCTTAATCACATTTTCAACACTCTTTTTATCAAGCCAGCATTTTATATTTTCCTGACCGCAATTACCAACCTGAATCCATCTCGCACCCTCGCCATCCCAAGCCCCGTCTGTTCCTTTTCCCGGACTCTCTGTCGCACAAATCCTGATTATCCCTCTGTTGTAAATCGCAGGATTAATCATCTCATCTGCAGCTCCTTCCAAACTCGGGCTCAGCAAACTATACGCACTCACACTTCCTCCAATACACTCTTTCTCTAATTTAATATCTCTCTCACTTGCCTGCTCTTCCATATATCTTTCTCTAACATAATTAACTGCGTATGACGTCGAGACCTGCTTAAACCCGCACTCTTCCTGATTATTAACCATGATACATAACTCCTTGTAACCAGAAGGCGCAGTAAAGTCCTTTGTCTCAGTTGCATATCCTCCTGTTGTAATATACCCAGAAGCAACATTTCTAATCGGGGTGTCTTGGTAAAACGAAGTTCCAGGCGGGCTCTTTAAATAAACTCTGTAGTAAGCCCGTGACTCTTTCCCGGCATAAATATGGTAAAACACTTTGTAGTGTGAGATTGGCGGACTTGTTGCAGTTGTAAATGGTATCTCGTCAAACCTTCCATGAAACTGGGGCGGGGAGTCTGGCTCTGTTAAACTATCAAGCAAATTCCCTCCATCTGGATAACTTGCTGAAATAGAACTCTGGCAAACAGCGTCGCCCACTCCTTCTACAATCCTTGCCTTAAACGCCTGATAAGAACTCGCAGCATAATACTGCGCAAAATAATCTATTGATTTCTCAGCATTAGCCCACGCAGTCGCAACACCCAAATACTCTCCTCCTCCTCGCACATTCTGCCCCATTGCAATTTCCATCATTTTTGGAATAATTATTTTAGCCAAAGGCAAAGACTGTCTCCAGAAAAACTCGCACAAGTGAATGCTATAAATCTCGTCGCAGATTCCAACCATCTTGCCAGTGTCCAGACTCTCCTGCAAACAATCCCTATAAGAAGTATAAACAGAAATCAGCCCATCAATCCCTGCCTTTATTCCAGTCAAACAAACAGGAATTTTAACTTCAGGCCAATTAGGCAGGCACAATGCAATACTCCCAATTATCCCTGACTGAATTACATCTTTAACATGATAAGTTCCTCCAAAATTACACCTGCTTGAAGGACACACCACAGGGTCGCAGACATTGAAAAGCAACTGGCAATCTTTCGGTGACATAAAACTCTGGCACTGCATCTCCGGCACATCAACAGCAGGTTCACACACCCGAACACTCTGCCCATTAATCATTATACTCTTCCCTGAACTTGCTGACTTCTGTTTTCTTGAAGCTTCTGCAATAGCATCCTTGGCATCATTTACAATCTTCAAAGACACACTATCACTAAGACCTGAAATTTTAATTGGCTGTCCTGTTCCTGTATTTATCATAGTGCAGTCATCATCTGGATTTCTATTTTGTTCAATTCCATTCTTTCCAACATTACAAACCCAAAAACTCTCTACTCTTCCTGACTCGCTATAAGATTTAATCCCCCCAAAAACAGGAAGTACTTGTGAAACTGAAGCATACCACCCATTTTTTAAATCAAAAGGCACAATCGCAGGAAGTCTTTTACCTGGCTCTGTCTCATAATATCTCAGACAAGGAGTTTTCTTCCCAAGAGAAGATATGTAAGGATTTTGATATGTTGAAGAATCTCGTTTTTCATAAATTAATCTCAAAGGATTTCTTTGATTATTCTTATCATCTCCTGTATATTCTTCCAAAGTATTAATTCCCTCTTTGCTCGTAGCAGTAATCTCATAAGTTTTTTCTACAGAATTATCATCATCTAACATAAGAATATATTCACTATTTGTTGTAGGGTCTTTATAATTCTGGACATGTTTATCATTATCTATAGTTGCTCCAGAGTATTTTTCATCCACAGAACCCCATTTTACATCTTGGGTAAAAGGAATTTTCTTTTGTCTTTTATCAAACGACATTATATGTACTTCTGGAAAACCTGTTCGCTCAGCAAAATTAGTCATTTCTTTAGCATCTTTATTACTAACCCAGATACTTATAATATCTTTTTCAATTTTTTTATCCGCCATCTCTTTTAATGAACCAGTAAGCTGTGAATTCAAATTTAAACTTTTTAATTCACTTATTGAAACAATATCTTTTTTTAGATAATTATCAACAAAATTATTAACTTGAATTGTTGTTCCTTCATATTTAATTCCTTTAGGAAACTTTTGATTAAGATTAGTTTTTAATTTTTCAACAAAATCTTCATCATCAAGCAACTTTTCTTTAAGTTTTTCATTATTAATATTTCTTTCTCCCAACCAATTTTTTGTAGTTATTTCTGAGTCATCTTGTAAATCCTCAAAATAATCATTGTGTCCTTTTAATGCTTCATCATATTCATCAACAGCATCATTAATATACTTGCTCTTCTCAACAAAACATTCATTCAAAGTCTTATAACCCTCTTCCCCCCAATCTCCTTTTCCATTAATCGCATTTGCACACATTAAATTAATTTCCGTCATAACTTCTTGTCTTGCAATTGCTTTTCCCCCGGTGTTTGCGAAAAAATTCTTCACAGTCAAAAAAGTCCCTGTCGCCAAACACGCTGTCTTAAGCCCTTGCACAACCTTGCCAAGCTGTTCAGACTTTTTTTCCCAACCCTCAATTGTCTTGTTCAACTGCTCAATTTTTTCCCTTGTCTTCTCAGGAGAAAGTTTTATCGCCCTTTGCTCAATCCCAATCTTAAAACTAAAGTTCGCCTCTGTCCCTGCATTATTAATATTCGGAACAACAGAAACCTTTACTGATTTTTTCAGGTTTATTTTTGTTAAAGTGAAAATATAACCACTGCCTACACTCTCTGAAACACCTTCTTTTAAGATTTTTGTATCACTAGAAATTGTAGCTTTCTTAATTGTTTCCCATACTCCTTCTGGAAGAAGATTAAGTTTTATTTTGGCTTCGCCATCATCTAAAGAAATAAGTTGAACAGTCTCTTTAGTGCTTTCATCTGCATCTCTAAATTCATCTAAATAAATAATCTGGTTTTTTCCAAAAGAAAAAGATGTTGTTTTCCCATTAGGACCGCTTACTCTTATCTCAGCACTATATTCCTTCAAAGTTGGCTCATAAACTCCATCAAAAGAAATCCTTTTAACCACTCCACTAATTGAAACATCTCTGCTCGCAATTTCAGAACTTGAAAGCTTATATAAATCATCACAATATTTTTTCAAATCCTGTTTAGAATCAGGGTATTGGTTTTTAAATTCCTTGCACAAATCAATAATTGTTTTTTTCTGCTCCGTATTCCATGCCAAAAGTATCTTCCTATACAAGGCCTCTTCACCATAAGTTATTTTAGTATTTGAAATTTGTTCAAAAGGAAAACTTTTAATAATTAAATTATAATCTTGGTTTGCTGATTCATAATACTCTTTCTTTTCCTCGCCAAAACCTTTATCAACTGCTCCTGCAAAACCAATTATCTCTATTTCTTTTCCTCCAATTCTTGTGGTTTTTTCTGAATAAGAAAGACGAGTAAGAGATGTTCCATCAGTTAACCATTTGTAAAAATTTGTCGCTACACCAACATAAACCTTGCCTAAATTAAACATAAAATCAGCAACTCCTACTCCTGTCACTTTTTGATATTCATAAGAATATACTAATCTATTAATAGAAGAAAGTTCATCTTCAGTTAATCCATCAATAGTTCTATGCTGAGGTATTGCAACAAAATAAAAATATAAATTTTTTAAATTTTCAGTATCTCCTTTTGTCCCAATATAACCAAGATAAACAGATTTTTCATTATCATCTGTCTTATACAACCAATCACCAACTTCATATCCTTCTTTTTTCGCCCCGTCAAATTCCAACTCAACCTTAGGACTAATCCTCAAATTAAAATTCCCTCTTTCTTCATCTCCCTTGCAGTAAACTTCAACCTCCTGAACCAAACCTTTTTTGTCTATTTTTTTAATCCAACACCTGTTTTCCAAAAACTTTTCCCCCTCAGCAACCTCAACAATCTCTCCATTAATTTCTAATTTGGCTCTTGTATCTGGGGCTTCCAGTCCATCTAACTTTAACTTCAAACCTGCCAGACAATCAAACCCTGGAAGATAAATCATTCTTGATGTCTTACCCTTGTCTAAATCCACACTCGCAATTTTCCGGGTATCATCATAAACAGAAATCCTTGCCCCACTTTCATCAATTCCCTCTGCTCTTAAATAACCCTTACCATTCCAAAAACTATACTGAACTTTTTTATCATCCCAATCATCGTCGCTCATCTCAGGAAGATAAAAACTCGCCTTTCCAATTCCAAAAGCATTTTTAATATCATACCTTATATCTGCGGTCAAAGTACCCTCGACAAACTCAGGCATTGCAGAAGCATTTTCCTGCTTTTTTAAAACTATAACTGCATATCCAATATTATTTAAAATCGGGGAATTCAAATTACTGCCCACACCTAACGCTGCTCTTGCAGGATGAAACCCAATACCAGAAACCTCTTTTGGATATTCTCCAGAAAACCGCATAGATTCAATTGCATCAACCTCTATCAAAGGGTTAATTTTTGTCGCAGCCAGCTGGCAAAACACAGGAACATTTTGCTCTTCAAGCAAGTCTGCCCTGACAACAGCAGGAGTACACCCAAAAGGAGCAATCTGAACAACAAAATCCTGACCAGCCTCGCACATATCTCTATCCGGCTTCCAAACCCCTCCATGCCCGGAATCAAACTGAGCATACTGAATATTAGATGTCCGCATATAATCCGCTGAAACAGAAACCATCAACAAAATCACAACTAAGAAAAACATTCCAAGTTTTAGTTTATTATTTGTTTTCATTTAAACCTCACATCCAAACCCTTGTCCTCAAACAACAGGTAATTATTTTGCAACTCCTCAATTGTCTTCGGCAAAGTCAAACTTTCTGCATTTATTTCAATAGTATTTGAACCCTCTAATTCAGATTCCAAAATATAATAACTTTCCTTCCCTCCGCCAGATAAAGCATTTGAAATAATCTGTGCAGGAATCTTAACATCAAAACACTTTTCCTCTGTCAACCCAAACAACCCGCCCAAACCAGACTTGGGAATCTCCATGCACTGCTCATGTTTTGTCTCTTCTAATTTTATCGAAGAATTCCTATAAACATAAACTTGAATCTCATATTGACCTTCACTTAACTCCACACTTTTATACTCTGGATAAACAACTGTCTTAGAAAATTTATCCGAAACAAAACTAATTATCGCGTCCCGATTGTAACTCTTCCCGTCTAACTTTAACTCAATATCTAATTCATAAAGTTTATCTAAAATAATATCCACGCTTCCGGACTCTGTTGTAGAATACAAATATTTGGCGTCTTCAAATCCTTCTGACTTTGCTAAAATATAACCATTCACACACTGAGGAAACTCTCCGCTTAATGATTCTGTCAAAAACGTCTCTCCAATATCACAGGTTGTTCCAAAACACTCATAAGAAACATCTGCTCCAATAGGATTTAATTTAGTGTCATAAGTCATTACTTCAATCAAAACATTCTTGTACCTGCACAACTCTGGATATCCAGATTCAACAGCAATCGCATCTAATGCCTGTCTTGGTTTATTGCCTTGAACAACCACTGCAACAGGAAACTGGAAAATTTCATTCCCGCTCTGAACCTGAATTAAAACAGGGTATCTAACATCATAAACAAAATGATAAGGCACATAGCAAAAACCTAAAATCCCCAACCCTGGCTGATTTCCAACTGGCTTTGAAATTAAAACACTTTCCTCAGAAGGAGAAACTTCAAAACCGTGAGGCCAATCCCTTGAATTAATAAACCTGACATCTGAATCAATATCTACATCAATAATAAAATATTTATTTTCTTTACTTCCCAAAGAATAATCTCCTCCTTTTGTTTTCAACGCCAAAGTATTTGCTTCAATAGCTTCTTCTAAATCATCAAAAATCTCGTCGGCACCCCAGGTCATAGGAGAACAAGTCAGTTCAACACCGTCGACAGGAGCATAAAGTCGCAATGTATCAACCGCATAATTTTCTAAAAATAAACTCTCCTGCTCTTCTTTATATATTTTTTTTGCAGAATCATAAAGCATTCCTAATTTAGACTTAACATTCAATTTATGGTTTTTAATTAATACGCCATCTTCCCCTCGTTCCACACTTAAATCCATCTCTAAACTAATTTCAACTTCCTCGTCTCTGATATTTACTTTGGCTTTTGGCTCTCCCTGAACAATCTCAAATCCCTGCTCATAATATCCATCAAATATACATCCAGTTATTTTCTCCTCTATAAAATCCCCAAGCTGTTCTTCCATATTTCTTTTGGAAGGCACTTGCTCTTTTTGAATATTATTCCCAGAAACATAATACCAATAAGGAATAGGGCTTCCTAAAAAATTAAGCTGTGATGAAAAAGGCATGTATCCTGAACCTGGCTCAAAATCCGGCAAAGAAATATATCCTGCCTGGCTCTCCAAAACATCAATTCCCACCAAAGTCTCATCTTCTAAACAAGATAAAAAACTATTATAAATCGGTTCTATGCTCGCAGGAATTTCACTGCTGATTAAATCATCCTTAAAAGTAAAAAAAACAAAAACCCCTCCAACAATAATAATCGCAATTATAATAAAAATAGTTACCTGACCCTTTTTATTCTCCTCCCTTATCAACATAAAAGAATAATGAAAATTATCTATATAAACTTTATTGAGAAACAGATTAAAGCGCCTTTTTTCTCGCTCTAAAATAATTTATCCCGCCAATTAAAATTAACACTCCTCCAACAAGAATTATCCATTTATCAAATTTCAAAATAATTTCAGGAATTGTAATGAAATTAAAAGAGGATAAAATAAAATACAAACCAAATACTAAATACAGTAAAAATATAGTAATTGCGCCTCCTTTTATCATAGCTAAAATTACAAACCAGCATATTTAAATATTTCTAATTAATATTATTCTCATTAAACCTACAAGGTTTTATGCGATTTCCCTGAGAGGTCGAGAGTATTGGGAAGCGACAAACATTTTGAATACATAACAACTTTCCAATGGTCGAGTTATTAGAAATCGCTTCACCGCAAATAAATAACCCCGCCCTAAAGGGCGAGGTATCAAGGTAAAAAAAAATGTTAAAACTATTGAACCCAAGGTTGAGAAGAAGTAATGTAGTGAGCAACAGCTTCAGTGGTTGTGTTGCCGACGCTTCTAAAGAATTTTCCA
>JAUWPB010000013.1 GCA_030611805.1 Nanobdellota archaeon
AAAATTCAGGATATTTAATTTTTTTAAGCAACCGCTTAATTTTTATTTGCAGATTTCTTATTTGTTTCATTCTAATCACCTCAGATTAGAATAGTCTTTAGGGATTATTTACTTTTCCCTGAAGACTTTTTCAACAGAGCCACCCACACACAAACTTTTAAAAACTAATTTCTCACAATTATAATAACTAAATAACGCGGTTTGCATGCGACTTCCGTCGAGTGGCTTAAAGAAGTCGCTTCACAGGAACAGGAAGGGAAGGAGTGTGAGAGGAAACCGCTTAGGTTGCCTTCAAATGCCAAAAGTAAGAATAAAACTAAACAGCACTGATATTAAAATGCTTAATGCTATTTGTAATTCTATTAAAGATATCGCTAAAAAATCAGGAATAGTTATTAGCGGACCTGTGCCATTGCCGACAAAGAAACTTAAAGTGACTACAAGAAAATCTCCTTGTGGCGACGGAACAGCAACGTTTGACAGGTTTGAAATGAGAATCCATAAGAGATTGATTGACTTGCCTGCAAATGAAAAAGTCTTGCATCATATTATGAGAATGAAAATTCCAAAGAATGTTAATATTAAGATTGAGGTAAGGGATTGATTTTTTTGTGGGGTTAGAAAATTTTAGCATAATAAAATTTATAAAAGTATTTCTCCCCTTTTTCTTATGAGATTAAAAATCCCTTTTTATTAATCACATTCTCTGGACATATCCTCTTCTTGGCTTAAAGATTTCAGTGTTAATAACTAATTTATTTATTGCATCTTCTATTTCAGTTTTGTCTAATTTTCCTTCAAGTTCTTTTTCAATTTCTTCAACAGGAATCATTTTTCCCAAACGGCTTTCTAATTCAATTATTATATCTCTGACTGCAAGTATTTTGTTTCTTTGAGAAGACGAGAATTTGCTTCCTATCCTGTCAATGTCAAATGTTTTGGTTTCATAATCATAACCCACCTGCATTAAATAATATTTCATTATGTCTATTGAAATTATTGCGTCTTCCCGTGTTACTTTTTTGCTAAGACGCAGTTTTGCTGATGCTTCTGCCATTCTTATCAGAGCCTGCAACTGCCTTGCAGAAATTGGAATTGGTCTCATTGCACTTTCAGATGAAATAGGTTTGTTTCTTAAATTAATGTAAAACTTTTTTATTTCTGCAATTGCTTCCTCACTTAATTCAGGTTTTATTCTTTGTTTTGCGTAAGCAACATATTTTCTGAATATTTCTCTTGGGATTAACATGTCTTCTCCTTGTTTTGTGTGTTCATGCAAAACATGGGTGGCAATTCTGTCATCTTTTACTCTGTCCGGAATATCTCTTAATGTAAATATAACATCAAATCTATTTATTAGCGTCGGAGGCAAGTCAATTTGCTGGGCAATTGATTGGTAGGGGTCAAATCTTCCGAATTTTGGATTTGCTGCTGCAAGGACAGAAGTCTCAGAACGCAAAGTAGCTTGCACATTAGCTTTTGAAATTGTCACAGTTTGCTGTTCCATAGCTTCATGCATGGCGCTTCTGTCTCCAGGATCCATTTTTTCTAATTCATCTATGCAGACAAGTCCTTTGTTTGACAAGACCATTGCTCCGGCTTCCAGACTCCATCCTCTAAGATACTCGTCCCTTACTACTGTTGCAGTAAGCCCTGCACCTGATGTTGATTTACCGACGACATATCTTCCTTTTGGAGAAATGTTTGCCATGAAAGTCAAGGTTACTGATTTTGCCACCCCTGGATCACCTATTAAAAGAATATGAATGTCTCCTCTGCTTTTTTGCCCGTCTGCATGAGTTTTTTGCACCCCACTAAATAATTGCAGGACAAGAGATCTTTTTATTTCCTGATAACCCCAAACACTTGGAGTGATGCTCTTTGCCAGTTTTTCAAATATTTTTGGGTCTTCAGCAAGTTCAAGAATTTGTCTTTCATCTTCCTCACTTATGTCCAGTTCTTCAAAAGTTTCCTCAAGAGGAATTAAGTTATTAACTTCAATTGCTAATTCAAATCTTGTTGAAAGACCTCCTGAATGTAACGGAACCGGGACTTCTTTTAAAATACCAATGACTTTTATTCTGCTTCCGGGGGTTGTTTTTTCCTCCATTTTTGGTTCAACTAAATCTTCTTTCACAAATACATTTATTCTTTTTGGCTGTTCTCCTCCGGATAATGATTCAGGGGATTCTTCTATTACAAGTCTCTGGGTGTCAACCATTTCTTTGCTTATTAATTTAAATCCGCCTCTTCTACCGCAAGAGCATCTTGATGGTTCTCTGAATTTTTTTTCTATTTGCAGGACAGAGATAATTGTTCCACAACTCGGGCACTCAAATTTTGCATTCACTACCTGAGGCCGCACATCTGACGCCTGTCTTATAATGCCTTCAATAACAATCATTTCATCTAAATGTTTTGAACGAATATTCCTTACTTTTATGTCCTGACTTTTTGGAAGATTGCTTAATCTAACCCGGACATTTTTTACTAAACCAGATTCTTCAATTGCTAATTCAACTAAACTTAATGTTTCTTCAGGATTTGAGAGTATTTCATTTGAAAGTTGGTTGGAAAATTCAGTTAGTTTCATAAAATCCAGATAAATCACATTTTGCCCTTTACGAATTGATTCTCCAAGTTCTTTTTTATAAAAATCAAAGAAATTTTTTGCTTCAATTAATAAATCCTCTGTTTTTGGTTTTTTTCCTTCTTTCATAAAGATTGGAAAAGAAAATTCTTTTTATAATTTTATATTGTAATTAAGTAGTTTTAAAATCAGATAATTATTTGAAAGGAGTGAAAGTTATTTCTTTTTATAATTCTTCAGAGCTTTTTTAACATCTTTTAAAAGTTGCTGCATACTGAATTCTAATTGTTGTTTGTTTTTTGTTCCTGTGCAGACAAGTTTACCGTTGGTAAAAAGCAAAAAGGTTGCATTGGGTTCTATTAATTTATATACTAATCCTGGAAATTGTTCTGGTTCATATTCTGTGTTTGGCATTTCTAATGCCAGAAAGTTTAAATTGAGTTTCAGATTGATTGAGCCTGAAGCAACGATATTCTGGACTGTTATCACTGGTTTTATTGTAATATTGACATTTATTTTTCTTAATTGTTTTATGACCGCCTGAATAACCTGTCTTACCTGAGCAACTGATTTTGTTCCTGTGCAAACAAGATTTCCAGAAGAGAAAACAAGGACAGCTGATTTTGGTTCTTTAATCCTTAAGACAAGTCCGGGAAAAGTTGTAGGATTATATTCTGTATTGGGCTGAGTTCGTGCTAATTTTGTCAATGGAATAGGTTTCCCTAAAGAAGTTGTTGCAACAATATTCTGTATTTTGTAATTGCTTTTTGATTTTACCATCTTTGGTTAGTAAAATATTGGAAAAATTAGTTTATAAAGGCTTTGACGGGAATTGGATTTTGGTTTATTTTTGAGGATGGAATCCAGATAATTTTTTTGGTTGAATATTAGTCTGGATATTTGATTTTTTAATATTTTGTGGGTTGAGTTTTTTTAATTGTTTAATTATTAAGGTAATGTTTGCGAGAATCATTAAAATTATTATAATCACTATTAAAATAAATAACCAATTAGCATATGGTTCATATGTGCATGATTTTGTTTCAGCAGGTTTTCCTGTTATTATTCCGCAATTGTTCAGGTCTGCACAATTTTTTGTTTGAATCCCCTCTTTTGGGCATTGTTCTGGTTGCCATATAGTACATTCCCAGTTTGGAGTGCATGTAATACAGGATTGATTTTCCGGAGGTCTTGTTGAATTGTCTTTACAAGTATTAAAATCAACACAACTTCTTATTTGGATTCTTTCTATGCACACAGACCAATCAGTGCACTGCCAATCAGATGTACAGTTTAAACCAGATACGGCTTTTCCGGTAAAAATATTTTGAGACTGATTTGAGTATATGAATAAGAGAATTGCAAATAGAATTATCATAATGAAAACTAAAATAGAAGATACTGCCTGTCCTTTTTTCATAGTATTTGTCATAATAAGAAATTTATAAATCTTTTATTTTTAGCCATATCTATAATTTCTTTTTTGTTTTTTAAAATCTTCTTTGATTTCATCAAGAGTGTTTATATCTCTTAAACTTTTATCTGGTCTTAGTGCAGTAAATCTTGGGAATCTTAAAGCAAAACCCGACGCATAATTTGGAGACTTTTGGATTTCCTGATAAATTACTGCGACAACAATTTTTGGTTTTATATATACAGTTTTTCCTTTTTCTTTTGTAATCAAAGGGATTAGTTTTTTTGTTAGTTCATCAAATGTAATTCCCTGCCCGCTTTTTTCTTTTATTCCTGTTCCAACTTTTCCTATTTCCAAAAATTTATTTTTGTCTTTGCAGGACAAAACAAAACTCGACAACCATCCCTTTCTCTTTCCTGTTCCATATTCTGCTCCGGTAATTACTAAATCTAAATCCCTTTCTTCTGGTTTTATTTTTAACATATGTCCGACCCTGCTTCCTGGCTTGTATATTGCCTCTAAATTTTTCATCATGACTCCTTCCTGATTCTCTTTGAGAGCTTTTTTGTAAAATTCTTTGGCTCTTTCCTCATTACCGATTATGATTTGTTTTGCACAAATTATTTTGTAAGGATTATTTTTTATTATTTTTTTTATTAAAGCTGTTCTTTTTTTAAAGGGTTCATTTAATTGAGATTTTCCATTATAGTAAATGATATCAAACACATTTATTTCTATTGGGAGTTCTTTTTGAAGTTTTTCAATATTGTATTTTCTTCTGATTCTCTGACTTATTTCCTGAAATGGTTTGTATTCTTTGGTTTTTCTGTCAAATCCAACTGCTTCAGAATCAAGAATAAATGATTTCCCCTGAACATATTTTTGTATGTAGCCGACAACTTCTGGAAATTGTTTTGTCACATTTTCTAAACATCTTGTAAATAGCAAAATGTTTTTATTTTTTTTATGAATTATTAACCTAAATCCGTCGTACTTATATTCCACTGCACATGGTTTTCCAAGTTTTTTAAAACCATCTTTGAAGTCTTTTGCTTTTTGTGCAAGCATGGCTTTTATTGGCTTACCAACTTCCAGGGAAATTTTTTTTAATTCTTTTAATTTTCCTTTTTTTACAACATCAAATACTGCCGCAAGGTCATTTGATTTGTCTATTGTGCCTTGAATTTTTTTTGATGCTTCTTTATCTCCATCAAAAAATGCTTTTGACATAGATTCTCTTATTGTGCTTTCTTTAACACCAATTCTTAAATCACCAATTAATGTTCTCACCAAGTATAAAGCTTCAATTGGCGAGGCAGAAGTTAAAAGTTCAGTTATTAATGCGAGTTTTTTATTTACTGTTCCTTTGCCTTCAAGTTCAGGAAGTTTCCTCAAATTTTCCAAAACTTTTTCTGTTGTTAAAATATAGTTGTGTAAGGTTGATTGTTTTTTATTTAATGTTAATTTTTCAGCGACTCTGCCTAAATCCCCAAGAGATTTCCATTCCTTAACTACTTGTTTTAATTCTATTCCAGTTGCTTTTGAAATAGATTTTATTGCTAATTGGTGACTTATTCCAATTCTTCTCTCGTCATATTCCGGATAAATATCTCCCAGTAATAAATACATTACGTCTCTGTCTTCTTTGTGGAGATATTCTAAAAACTTAGAAAGAATTTTTATTTTTTCAAGACGCTTTGTTGTAGATTTAAGTTCCTGATAAAGTTCTGCGAGTTTTTTGTATCTCATCTTTTATGTTTTTCATTTATTTTAATTAAGCCATATATTGAAGAGATTATAAAAACTCCCTGGAGAATTATAAAAATTGTGTCTTGTATATAGATGCTATAAATTTCTAGACAAACTCCTCCGATTATTAAAAGAGGATAAGTGTATCTTCTTCTGAATTTTTGATTCATAGAAATCATCAGTGTTCCGGAGATAATTGATAACAGTCCGATGATTGCTATTATATAAAAAATATTTATCACCATAATTAAATTAGGAAGAATGAGTTTTTAAGTTTACTCTTTGGTTTTCCATTCTGCTTCTGCATCTTCTTCCATCTTCAATAGTCTGGTATTGTAATCTCTAACTTCATTTAAGTGTGCCAGAGTTATTTTCCCAGTTAATAGTGGGTCGTCATTTGTCACATTTGTATTTGGGTCGACAGTTCCATGTTCAAGTTCAATATCCATTCCTTTGCGGAATTCTTCGACATCAAATTTACTCCAGTCAACCCCTAATTTTGCACCAATTTCTTTTGCTTGTTCTGCAGTAAAATGTTTTTTATCGTGGCTCATAGAAAAATTAGGTAGAAATGTTTTATATAGTTTTTGGAGGAGAATTAGTTAAGTTTTTAAATTTCATTGTTTTAGGGGTTACATGAAAAAGGAAAATTTATTTGGTGCATTATTAGTCGCATTGCTCATTATAGGAATATTTTTTATTTTAAATTATTCAAATCATGAAAATAAACATGAACACGATTATTCAGTTGAAATAAAAGGTGAAGATATGAAGTTTTTAGCGGTGCAAGAAGTTGCGGATTTATGGGAAATAGATTCAAAGGTTTTTTTGTCGAGGATAATACTTGAATTTAATTTAAAAGAAAGTTATAATGTTGATTTTATTTTAGAAGATATTCGAGGGGAATACGCGTTTTCTCCTGCACAAATAAAAGATATTGCTGAAGAGATTAAACAACAAGATGTAAAAAATGAATAGAGCAAAATTAAATTATTGGATTGATGTGGGATTAGCAATATCTTTTTTTACTTGTTTTATTACTGGTTTGATTAAGTGGCCTGGACTAATTAAATTAATAGGAACTTCAGCATATAAAATATTACACATAGAAAATATTTCTTTATTGCATGACTGGAGTGGTCTTATTATGGGCTTGCTTGTTTTAATTCATTTAGCTTTGCATTGGAAATGGATTGTTTCTGTTACTAAAAATATTTTTGGGAAAAAATAATTCTTTTGGGATTGAAAATTAAAACAACCCTCTTTGAGTTTTAAGAAATTGCTAAAAAAGTTTAAATAAGCTTGTGCTTTGGGATTTATATGGGGATTTTAACAATTGAAGAAGCATTAAAGAGAGAAGAGGCAGGTGAAGGAAAGATTGCTGAGTTGAATGGCAAAAATTATTTTCGTGAAAAAAAGGTTGCAACAATTTACACCCTTCTTGGTGCTGATTTAGATAAATATATACCTGCTTATGATTTTAGGAGTGAAGATTAGTTATTTACCTCTTCTTTTACCTGCTCTTACTGAAGGTCTGACTTTTGAAGTTGGGTGTTTGTTTCTCAATCCCCTTGATTTTTTTGCTGCACTTGTTAATCCCCGCATTGGTCTTTTTTTGTTCTTTGGGTTGCAAATCCAGTTTATTGTTCTGTCACTTTTTATTTCTGGTTTGCTTGGGTCAACACAAATTACTTCATAAAAATAATGAACTCCATCTTTTCCAATTAAATATGAGTTTAGAATTTCAAGATTTTTGTATTTTCTTGCAACTCTTTGTTCTGCAATCCATTTATAACTCATCTTTAAAGTTTTTCGAGTGTGCAGTCTTTTACTCCTTCTACCTTTGTTTGGTCTTGGTCTTTTGTGTCCTCCTCTTTTTAACCTTATCCTTATTATAACAAATCCTTTTTTAGCTTTATAACCAAGTGCCCGTGCCCTGTCTACTCTTAATGGTTTTTCAACTTTAGTAAATACCCCGGATTTTCTCCAGCCAATCATTCTTTCTCTAAGTGTTTTTTTATCTGGTTTTTTCCAGGCCTGTCTTAAATAGTAATATAATCCTTTTGCCATAGTTTATTTAGAAAAAATTGGTTTTTAAAGTTAGTGTTTGATTTCACAACTTTTATAAACAATTTAATTCTGTTTTTTCTATGAGCCTGTAACTCAGTCTGGCTAGAGTGTCGCTCTGATAAGGCGGAAGTCCACGGTTCAAATCCGTGCAGGCTCATTTTATCCTTTCAAATTTTTTCTCTAAATATTTATAAATAATATAAATTGATTAATTTTATGACTTCTAAAAAACGAGAATCAGAGAAACAATACTATTGCAGATTTAATTGAAATCTCAGGAGGATTGCCTAAAAAAAGAATTACAGATAAGATTGCTTTTTATGCTGTTTTTATTATTAATGGGATTTTATATGATGAACCTCAAGCTCGTGGAGAAGTAGAAAGTATGAGGGGTTTAAGAAAATTTTCATTAGAAGATTTATAACATTATCTTAGTTTTTCACGCCGAACTCAAGAATTAATTTTCCCTGCGAAAGTTTATAATTTGTTATTGGCAGGTTTATCGGAATTAATTTAACATAAACTTTGTTTTTTGCAATGGCTTTAATTTCAATGCTGTTTTCAAGTTTGATTATTGAAACATCTTTTATTGAACTAACTTCTGGCATGTCAATCTCATAAATGACTTGGTCTGAAAATCTCCGTATATTTGTTAAAGGTTCTTGTTTTGGCAGAGTTGAAATTTTTTTCAGGCTTTTTTGAGAAAGGTTGTTCAAAGGCATTTCTTTTATTTGCTGGGGTTTTCTAATTTGTTGGATGTGCTGGGTCTGTCCATCAAGATTTATTCTTTTTCCGTTTATGAATAATTGCATATTTGTTCTCGGATACTTTGTTTTGTTTTTTATTTCTTTTTGCATTTCTTTCTCGAGCATTTTCATTGTACCTTCAAATATTTTCCCTAACATTTTTCCTCCGAAACTTCCAAAAAATGAATTCGTGAAATTTTCAAAATTATTAACAGAATCATTTTTTCCTAACATACCATAATTTTCTCTTCCTTCAAATGAGTTCCCACAGTAAGGACAGAAGTCATACTTGGCACTTATTTTATTTCCGCAGTTTTTACATGGTTTTCTTGTAAACATATGAATAAATATGTGAATTTGTTTATAAACTTTTCTTTGAAAAGCTTTGTAAACAAGAAATGTTTTTGAAGAATAGAATTAATTATTTAAGCGTTAGATATTTTTTTATGTGAATTATTTCATGAGCTTCTTCAATTAGGGTTGGTTTAGATTCTTTGAATATAATATTTTTGAATGCTTTTGAGCCGTCAAATTTTCCTGTTTTTCTTATTTCTTTTAGTGTTGGAAGCCAAAAAAATACCACAATCATTCTTGCTATACTCCCTATAAAAAATATTAAGAAAAGAGGTTCAATGAAACCTGTTTTTAAAAATTTAATAAGAAATGCTCCGAGTCCTGCTCCCAAAAATATCCCAATACCATTTAGCATGTTATAATAAGAAAGAGCTAATCCCCTTCTTTGCGGACTTACATTATCATATACAAAGTTTTTTGCTGAAAGATTAAATCCCGCCCAAGAGACTCCACTTATTAACGAAGGTATTAGGATTAGATAAATTGGAGATGGAGACAGAATCCACAATATTGGAATTATTGGAATTAATATATTTGTAATACATAAAACTCTGTAGTTGCCATATCTGTCTGCAAATTTTCCCCATAACTCCAGAACAATTAAAGAAAACACTACACCTGATAAAATAATAATCATATATTTTGGATAACTAAATCCTAAATTTCTTAATAAATAAATTACTATAAGCGGAGAAGATATGGCACAGGCAAAACTTAATAGTGCCCGGAATATTGTAAATTTCCCAAAGTTATTTTTTGGTGTGTTGATTATAAAATCCCAGAAAGAAAAGTAATAACCTTTTTTAAGTTTTAATTTTGGTTCGTATTGTTTTTTGAAAGTTTTCCATGATAGCATCCTTGAGATAAATGCTAATAAAAATAAAATTATGAATCCAAACATAATTAAATTATTTTTTTTAAAATAATCTAAAAAGAAAGAAGCAGAAATGGACAAAATCACTGAAACAAATCCTAAGAGTAAATTTCTTTTTGAAAACCATCTTCCCCTATATTTTCCATCGACAATATCTCCCATCCATGAAAACCAAGCTGGAGAGGTAATGTTCCTTACAATTATATATATAGAAAAAGATAAGAAAAGTAAAAGTGGAAGAGCATTAACTAAAATTCCTTTGTAAAATAAAATTGCGATAATAATTAAAGGCAGCCACATCAGCGCTTCAAAAAAAACTGATTTGAGAATTATTTTTTTTCTTGAATGTTTTTCAATTAATCTTGAACTAAACATCTGACTTAAAGGTCCTAAAAGTCCAGCAATAGAACTTAATAAAGCTACTAAGGAATTACTCGTATTAATTGCTATTGCGAATGGAGAAATATAATTAGTTCCAAAAGAAATTCCTGCTGAATCAAATATGCCCTCTTTAATACTAAATCTTCTTGCCTGATGTTTGAGTTCTTTTACTTTTGGAGAGTCTTCTTTAAATTTTTCTTTCACCATCTTTTTATATTTTATGAAATCATAATTAATAAATGTTTTTAGTTAGTTTTTTATATGTCTGTTGTCTAAACAAATTATGAAAAAGAAATTTTATATTACAACTCCAATATATTATCCAAATGATATTCCACATGTAGGTCATGCATACACAACAATAGTTGGCGATGTAATTGCAAGATGGCATAAACTCAAAGGGGAAGATGTTTTTTATTTAACAGGAACTGATGAGCATGGAAAAAAGATTGAAACTGCTGCTAAGAAAAAAGCTAAAAATCCAAAAGAGTTTGTTGATGAATTAATTCCTGAGTTCAAGAATGCGTGGAAGAAATTAAATATTGATTATAACAGGTTTATTCGAACAACAGAAAAAGACCATAAGAAAGTTGTTTTAGAAATTCTGCAGAAGGTTTTTGAGAAGGGAGATATTTATCTGGGAGAATATGAAGGACTTTATTGTACAGGTTGCGAAGCATATTATACTAAAAGAGATTTGATTGATGGGTGCTGTCCGATACATAAAACAAAAGCAGAAAAATTAAAAGAGGAAAGTTATTTTTTTAAATTATCGAAATATAAAAACAAGCTTTTAAAATTGTACATGGATAATTCTAATTTTATATTGCCTAAGTTTCGGGCTAAAGAAATTATTAATCGTTTAGAGGATTTACAGGATTTGAGCATTTCAAGAACCAGTTTTAACTGGGGGATTAAACTGCCTTTTAATAAAAAACATATTTCTTATGTTTGGTTTGATGCACTTTTGAATTACCTTACCGGAATTGGTTATTTGAAAGATGATAAAAAATTTTCAAAATTCTGGCCAGCTGATTTGCATATTGTTGCCAAAGATATTATGTGGTTTCATGTTGTTATCTGGCCGGCGATGTTAATGTCTGCTGGAATTAAACTCCCTAAAAGTGTTTTTGTTCACGGATACTGGACATTCAATAAAGAGAAGATTTCAAAATCCAGAGGGAAAGTAATTAGTGTGGATGAATTAATATCTATTACTGGAAATGTTGATTCAGTCAGGTATTTTCTTTTAAGAGAAACGCCTTTTGGACAAGATGGAGATTTTTCAGAAAAAGCTTTGATTGAAAGACATAATAATGAACTTGCAGATAAACTTGGAAATTTAGTTTCAAGAGTTGCTGGTTTGATTGAGAGGTTTGGAGTGAAAAAGATAAATAACAAACTTTTGAAAAAATTAAATCTTAAAAAAATTGAAAAACTTTTTGATAATTATGAATTTGATAAAGTGTTAAATGAAATTTTTGCTTTTATTGATATTTGTAATGAGTATGTCCAGAATAAAAAACTCTGGGAAACTGGAGATGAAAAGAATTTGTATGAGTTAAAAGAATCAATTTTAAAAATCGCCGAATTATTATCTCCTTTTATTCCTGAATCTTCTGAAAAAATTATAAAACAATTCAGTGCTAAAAAAATAAAAAAGAGCGAGATATTATTTAAGAAAATTTGAATAAATGTTAAGTAAACTTACAAAGTTTGATAGAAATATTATACTATGAAAAAAAGCAGGAGAATAAAATTAATTATTTTTGATTTATGGAAGACCCTTGTTTATCGAGATGTTGAAAAAGATGCACATATTCAAATGTTGAATAAATTTAATTTGAAATTTTCTGAAAGAGAGTTTACTAAAATTTTTGAAAATTCTATTCAAACAAAAAAATGGAAATCAGAGTTTGAGGCATATAAAAATTTGGCAAGGAATGCAGGATTACTTCCTTTAAAAGAGAATGCGAGATTACTCATGAAAATAAGAAAGAGGGCAGAGGCGAAAACAAAATTATATTTACATACTATTAAAATGTTGAAAATGTTAAAAAAACAAGGGTATAAAATCGGAATACTTTCAAATAGCAGTGTATTTGTAATAGACAGAATCAAAAAGAAATTTTCTTTAATGGACTATGTTGATTATCCTTTATTTTCTTTTGATGTTGGGATAATTAAACCAAGCACAAAAGGATTTAGAGAAATTTTAAAGAAGGCTAAATGTAATCCAAAAGAAGCCATAATGATTGGAGATAAAATTAGTGATGATGTTATTCCTGCAAGAAAAGTTGGAATCTCTGCAATCCATTTTAAGAATTATCCGCAATTGAAAAGAGATTTTCTTAAATTTGGGATAAATATTTAAACTAAATTAGTTTGTTTGGAGAAAGATGGTGAAGAAATCAGGATACAAAAGTTTTATTGATTTGAAATATAAACCAAAAAAGACAGATGTAATTTGCCAGTTTAAGGTGACTCCTGCAAGAGGTTATAATTTTAAGGATGTTGTAAGCATGGTTGCCGGGGAGAGTTCTGTTGGAACATGGACAGATGTTAAAACAATGAATAAAAAAATTGGAAAAACTTTAACACCATATGTTTTTTATATTGATGCAAAAAATAAAAGATGCAGAATTGCTTATCCTATTGGATTATTTGAACTGGGCAATCTTCCGGAAATAATGTCTTCTATTGGCGGGAATATTTATGGAATGAAATCTGCAAAAGGATTAAGATGGGAAGATGTAAACATTCCAAAAAAAATGTTGAAATCATTTAAGGGTCCGAGATTTGGAATTAAAGGAGTTAGAAAATTGTTAAGGATTAAAAAAAGGCCCTTGGTTGGAACTATTGTTAAACCGAAAGTTGGATTAACAGAAAAAGAACATGCAAGAGTTGCTTATGAATCCTGGTTAGGAGGGTGTGATATTGTAAAGGATGATGAGAACCTGACTTCTCAGAATTTTAACAAATTTAAAAAAAGATTTTTATTGACAACTAAATTGAGGTTGAAAGCAGAAAAGCAAACAGGCGAGAAAAAAGCTTATTTGATTAATTGCACTGCTGAAACAAAAGAAATGTTAAGACGGATTAAATTTGTCGAGGACAATGGCGGGAATTATATTATGCTGGATATAATTACTCTTGGCTGGGCAGCTTTGCAAACTGCAAGAGATTTTACCAAACTTCCGATTCATGCACACAGAGCAGGGCACGCAATGTTTGACCGCGATCCAGAACATGGGATGACAATGGAAGTTATCGCGCAATTAGCAAGAATGGTTGGGGTTGATACACTTCACATTGGAACAGCTTATGGAAAAATGACCGGAGGTAAAGAAGAAGTTTTGCATATTGAACAGGAAATGGAATCTCAGTTCACAAAAAGAACAAAAGAAAATTTATCTCAAAAATGGTATAATGTTAAGCCTGTTTTTGGAGTGGCATCTGGGGGGGTTTACCCTAGAATTGTTGATAAAATAATAAAATTCATGGGAAATGATGTTGTTATACAAGCAGGTGGTGGAGTTCACGGACATCCGCAAGGAACAATTGCAGGAGCAAAAGCAATGAGGCAGGCAGTTGATGCAACGCTGAAAAAAATTTCATTAAAAAAATATTCTAAAACACATGTTGAGTTAAAGGAAGCTTTGGAAAAGTGGGGATGAACTTGGTTGAGAGAGGAAGAAAAGATTAATTGAAACATATAAAAACCTCTTGCACTTTTTTTATTTATGAATTTCAGAAAACTAATTACAAAAAATGGCACTATGATTTTAGCCGGAAGAAGCGCAAAAAATAATGAGGAACTTATTTCACAAGTAGGAAAAGATGAAATTGTTTTGCATACAAAAGATGCTGGAAGCGGATTTGTGAATATTAAGGGGAAATCCCTGAGAGGAGATATAAAACAAGCAGGGATATTTTGTGCAAGATATAGCCGGGATTGGAGAGAGATAATAAAAAAGATGTTGAGGTCCATAGATTTAAAGGTAAAGATATTTTTAAAAAGAAAGAGATGAAATTAGGAACCTTTGGGGTGAGGAAATTTAGAAGAATTAAAGTTAAGAGGGAGTGGATTGAAAAATGCCAATAGCAAATATACAATTAGGAAGGAAAGGGATAACCGATAATTTTATTCAGACATTGAGGGCTCATTTTAAAAAATATAAAAATGTAAAAGTTTCTGTTTTGAAATCAGCGAGAGAGGACAAGAAAAAAGTAAAAGAATATTCAAAAGAGATGCTTGAAAAACTTGGGAAAAATTATACTGCAAGAATTGTTGGGTTTAAAATCATGATTAAAAAGTGGAGAAAGGATGTTAGCAGAATTTCAAAATGAAAGTAAATTATAGATTTTCATTCATCCAAAACTTGCACAGAGGTTGTTTTGAATGAAAGCAAAACAGGAAATTTTCCATGCATTCAAAAACTGCACAGAGGTTATTTTGAATGAAATATGAATTTGCTGAAGATATACAAGCGATAGCAGATGAGATTTCTAAAATGTTATTTCCTCATATTCATATTGAGAGAGTTAAGTGTTTTAGAAGTTGCGGGACTTCGTCAAGGGGAACAATAGCAAGGTGTCATGCTTTAGGAAAAATTATGCAAAAAGCAATTGGCATCAAAGCTGTTTATGTTTTGGAATTTTTATCTGAGAGATTTGAGAAGTTAGATAAAGAAGAGCAGGTAAAAGTTATAATTCATGAGCTGATGCATATTCCAAAAACTTTTGGCGGAGGGTTTAAACATCATAATTTTGTTACAGAAAAAAATGTTAATCTGCATTATCAAACATATAAAGAGATAAAAAAACAGAGGAAGAAAAGTGCTGATTGGTTTGAATAATTTTGTGGATAAAAGTTTAATTTTTTATTTTAAGAAGAGTTTCCTTTTGTAGCAAGGTTTTAAAAATTCCCAGAATGATTTTTTAGATGAATCTTTTTTATGTTTGGAATTTTCATATATATCAAAATAAATATTTGTATCAATGTGTTTTTCATATCCTCTTATTATTATTTCGTTTGGTTTACATTTTTTGTCTTTCTGGAAATCTTCTAAAAAAGAATCTGTGTTCTTCCATGATTTCCAAGGAAAACCCTGATTAAATTTCTCTCCTTTTTCATTATAGCCAGTTGTTATTATTACTTCTTCTAAATATGGCGAGGCGGTTTCCAAAATTTTATCAATTTTATGATTAATTTCAGCTTTAATAAAAATGTATCCCGTAGGTACAACTCTCGCAGAGCAATCCAGACCTTTACTTCTATTTTGCCAAATAGATTTTATGAAATACCCTTTTTCCTCCACTCTATCTGCAATATATAAAAGAGCATGGCTAAATTTTTTTGCCCTCAAAAAAGATTCTTTATAATTGTATTCGTAAGGGTTATACATTTTTTTAATATTTTTGGTCATATTCTAAAAATATGCACTTCATTTTTATATTTTTGTCGTCAATTTTTGACGAAAATCTTATAAACCAAAAATTCTTAAGATTTTTATGAGAGAACAATTGCAAAAATATGGGCTATCTAAGAAAGAGACAGAAGTTTATCTTGCTTGCTTGAAAGTGGGAGAGTCAACTGCGAGTAGATTATCCGAAATCACAGAAATTAGAAGAAGCACAATCTATGAGGTTATTGAATCATTAAAGAAAAAAGGTTTGGTTACTTCTTTTAGAAAAAATAATAAATATTATTTTAATGCCATTAAACCTCAAGAATTAATTAGCTTATTAAGGGAAAAAGAGAGAATGATAAAAGAAATTTTGCCGTCATTAAATAAATTATCTAAAACTTTTTATGAAAAACCAAAAGTAGAATTGTTTGAAGGGATGTCTGGGATAAAAAATGCCGTTACAGATATGCTTAATCATAAAGAAATTCTTTCTTATGGAGCAAGTAAAAAAGGTGATGAGATATTTGATAGTTTTATTGAAAATTTTGCAAGGAAAAGGGTTGAAAAAAAAGTTTTACTAAAAGGAGTTTTTGAAAAGGAATTTTCAAAGCATATGTTAGATAAGGAAATTAAAAAATATACAAAAATTAGAACAAGCAATTTTTTTAAAGATCATAATTCAGTTTATTTTATTTATGGTAATAAAATTATTATCATAAATCTTGAGCCTGAATTAGTTGCAATAAAAATCACAAGTTCTTTATTGATTCAATCTCAAAAAAAGATTTTTGAAATGCTATGGAGGTTTTCTAAACAATGAACTTGACTTTAAAATATAAAAACAGGAAAATTAATATTGAAGTTAAAAGATGTAATTTATTTTGGATGGTAAAAGGTTTGATGTTTACTCGTCGTGAAAAAGCAAGAGCCTTGCTTTTGTTTGATTTTAAGAAACCCAGAAGAATGAAAATTCACTCGTTTTTTTGTCTAAAGTTCCTCGTTGTCTGGCTTGATAAAAAAAATAATATAATTGAAAAGAGAATTGTTCATTCATTTAATCCTCTTATCCTTCCAAAAAGAAAATTTTCAAGATTGATTGAAATTCCTGTTAGTAAGAAGTATGAAAAGATTATAAAGATTTTAGAGAATTGAAGTTCCCGACGGGGATGCGAAAGATTTAAATAGTAGACAGACCTTTATTTTTAAGATTAAAGTTGTTTCTCTTCGAGAAACGATAATATAATAAAAAGGAGGTAAATAAAAATGGGAAAAATTGTAAAGAAAAATGTTGTTACAAGAAAAAAAGGTTATCTTTATTATGTAGACGGTCAAGGTAATGTATGCGAGGCAAAAATGGCTCGTGGTGGAAAAAAGAAAAAGAAAAAAGTTGTAAAGAAGAAAGTGGTTAAGAAAAAAGTTGTAAAGAAAAAGCCGGTAAAGAAAAAAGTCGTTAAAAAGAAAAAGAGAAGGTAAATCTTTTATTGTATTTTTTATTTTTTTTTAATTAATTTTATTTTTTATTTGATAAATTCTTAAGAATTTTTATTTCCTCTTCTGAGGATTTGTGGAGATACATTCTTTCAATGTTATAAATCATTCTTTCCATATATGCTTTGTCTGGTTTAATATCAAATTCTTTTGCAAGCCAAAGACAATAAACAAGTAAATCAGGGATTATCTCTTGTTTTATTTGTTCAGGAGAATAGTTTACTCCTTCTTCTTTTTTTTCGCAGTAGTTTGCTAATTTTCCTAATAACTTGGCTACATGAAGGGTTGTATGTCTTATCTTTTCAAAACCTTCAAATTTTTTGTCTACGAATCTCTCGTCATATATTTTTTGGAATCGTTGTAAATCTTTTAAAGTTATATTTTCTTTCCCTAAAATTTCTTTAAGACCCATGTAATAACAGAATATTTAATCTTAATAAATATTTATATAATTTTATATACTAATTCTGTATTTTTGTTTTATGATAGTTTTAGGAATTGAATCTACAGCACATACTTTTGGTGTTGGGATTGTGAAAGATGGAAAAATTTTAGCAAATGTCAGAGAAAATTATACAACAGAGCAAGGAGGAATTATCCCTACCGACGCTGCTAAATTTCATCAGAAAAATAAATATGAAATTTATTTTAAAGCTTTAGATAAATCCGGAATTAAGGAAAAAGATATTGATGCTATTGCGTTTTCACAAGGACCAGGTCTTGCTCCTTGTTTGCTTGTGGGTATGAGGTTTGCCAAAGAACTTGCGGGCAAATTAAAAAAATCTCTTGTTCCTGTGAATCATTGTATTGCTCATTTAGAAGTTGGCAGCATTACAGGGGCACGAGACCCCCTGATGCTTTATGTTTCTGGAGCTAATACCCAAATAATTGCTTACTCTTCCGGGAAATACAGAATATTTGGAGAAACTCTTGACGTCGGTGTGGGGAACTTTATTGATAACTTTGCAAGATATGCCGGGATTGGTTTTCCAGGAGGACCAGAAATACAAAAACTTGCAGAGCGTGGAGCGAATTATATAGAACTTCCTTATAAAGTTAAAGGAATGGATATTGCTCTTTCTGGAATACTTACTAATCTAAAACAAAAGTTGGAATCATCCCCAAGGGATACCCAAGGAGGGCACGAGAACCTGCAAGCAGGTGACTCTGCTGAGCCTAAATATTCATTAAGTGACTTGGCTTATTCAATGCAGGAAACTGTTTTTGCTATGTTGGTTGAAACTGTTGAAAGGGCTTTGGCACATGTTGAAAAAAAAGAATTGCTTTTAGGAGGAGGAGTTGCATGTAATTCTCGGTTGCAGGAAATGTGCAGGATAATGTGCAAGGAAAGAGGAGCAAAATTATTTGTTCCTTCTAGCGACCTTCTACAAGACAACGGCGCCATGATTGCTTATTTAGGAGAGACAATGTTTAATTCAGGGATTAAGTATTCTTATAAAAATTTAGAAAAGGTGGATATAAAACCACGACAGCGTACTGACGAAGTTGAAGTTAGTTGGAAGTAATTAATTGAGTAAATATAAATTTATAAATAATTTAATTTTTGTTATATAATGAAATTTGTAATGACCGGACACAAAGGATTGATTGGAAATTTTTTGGAAAAAAGATTGTATGGAGAAGGGCATGAATCTGTTTTGTTAGTTGATAAAAGAGATGGTAAAAATATTCTTGACATGGAAAAATTTAGATTAAAGGAACCTGTGGATGTGATGATTCACCTTGCTGCTTTTTGCAAAATAAATAAATGTATTGAAAATCCTGATTTAGCTTTTAAAAATAATGTTCTTGGAACTTATAGGGTTTTAGAATTTTGTAGAAATAATAAAATCCCGAAGATTATTTTTACAAGTTCTTCAAGAATTTTAAGTGAAGAAAAAAATCCTTATACTGCCAGTAAGATTTTTGGTGAAGAATTAGTTAAAGGTTATTCTCACTGTTATGGGATTGAATATATAATTATAAGACCTTCTACGGTTTATGGGGGTTTTGATGATTTGTCTAAGAGGTTGATTGACGTTTGGATGTTAAAAGCACTTCAGGGAAAGGAATTAAAAATTTATGGAGATAAGAATAAGACTTTGGATTTTACTCATGTTGAAGATTTTATCGACGGTTTTATGTTAGCAATGAATGAAAAAAATAAAGAATATAATCTCTCTACAGGAAAGCCTGCAAAACTCGAATATATTGCGGATATGATTATTGATTTGGCGGGAAAAGGGAAAAAAGGATTTTATCCTATTGAAAAAGCACAACCTCAAGAAGTTAATTTAGATATATCTCCAATCAAAAGTTTAGGTTTTGAACCAAAAGTTAGTATTGAGGAAGGAATTAAGAGAACTTTTGATTGGTATAATGAAAATTTTGATTTAATTGTTCGTTCTCGGAAGTAGCAAAATTTATAAACTCAGTTTAATCTTAATTTTTAACCAATGAGCGAAAGTGAGGTTGTTTTTCGTTCTATTAAAATAAAATGGATGTATATCAAATAATTGAAAAGGCAAAAAGGACAGGGAAAATTGAGAAAGGGACTAATGAAGTTACTAAGGCAATTGAGAGAGGCACTGCGAAGTTAGTGGCGTATGCTGCGGATGTTGAGCCAAAAGAGATTGTTCAACATATTCCTTTTTTGTGTAAAGAGAAAAAAATTCTTTGCAAAGAAGTTGACAGTAAGCAAAAGTTAGGAATTGCAGTTGGTCTTCCGGTTCCGGCGTCGTCAGTTGTAGTAATTGAAGCTGGAGAAGCAGAGGCAGATATCAAGGGATTGAAGTAATTTTTTGAATTTTTAAAGTTTAAAATGAAACAAAATAAACCTAAATCAAATCAAGACCTCAAGAGACATAAAAGACTTTCATGAGATTTATTTAAAAAATGAAACAAAATAAACCTAAACAGCAACAATCAAAATCTTCTAAAGGAAGTCAAAAGATTTTAGGAGAGGTTGTTCCGGCAATTGTAGAAGAGCTTATTGGAAGAACTGGTTTTAGAGGAGAGATTACACAAGTTAAATGTACTGTGCAAGAAGGAAAAGATAAAGGAAGGTCAATGAGAAGGAATGTTAAAGGACCGATAAGAGTTGGAGATTTTTTAATACTTAGAGAAACTGAAATTGAGGCAAGAAGAATTAAGTCCAAGGTTACAAAAGGAGCGTACACATGAAATGAAGACTGAAGAATTAAGAGAACTTGAAAATTTAGTTGATGAAGAGTTAGAGATTGTTGATGTTTATAGGTATCCAATAACAAAAGAGAGTATTTTAAGAATTAAATCATATTTTGCTCAGGATGAAGATTTAAAAGTGACTATCGAATCTTCTTTTCCTTGTAGTATAGAAGGTTTAGCTAAAAAATACATTGCGGTTTTTTCAAGGGATGGGGCTCAAAATGCCTAAATGTGTTTATTGTGGGAAAGAGTATGAACCTCCTAAAGGATTAACTCTTGCAATGAAGGATGGGAGGATTTTGCATTTGTGTTCTTCAAAATGCAGGAAAAATATGTTGATGAAGCGAAGAAAAGTCCGGTGGATAAAGAAGAAAAAAGTTTGAGAATAAGAAAAGTGAAATATTAATTCTATAATTTAAAATTCCCTGTTTTATAATATGTTTTCTTAAAATAATAATGTTTAAATAGTTACACTACTCCTTTATTGAAACAAAAAGAGCATTATGGTATATAAGAGGTATATTAAAAGAGGAGGGAAAGTTTATGGTCCATATTTTCAACATAGTAGGAAAGAAAATGGTAAGGTGATTACAGAATATCTTGGAAAAAATAGTAGTGTAAAAGATAAAAAGAGCCCAATAAATTATTTTCTTATAGGGGCTTTTGGATTAATTCTTCTTTTGTTTTCAATGTTTATTCTTAATCTAACTTTGACAGGAAAAGTTTCTTTGGACATAAAAACAAAATACATTGAAGGAGAATCTTTGGAGGGAAATTTAAAATTTAATTTAAAACAAGGGGAATTAATTCCTGCAGAATCAAAAGTTGTTGTTGGGCTGGGAAATACAACTAAGGAGTTTGATTTGTCAGAACTTGTTGGCATGGAACTAACTCAAGGATTTTTTTATGCAGAAAATACTGCTCTTTCCGGAAACGGAACAGGTTATGGTTTGATTGGAGAAAAAGAAATTTATCCTGTTGTTAGTTTTGATTTAAATATTTTTGATATGGAAGAACCAACACCCGCCCCCAAAAGTGTACCTTCTGATGAGGGCAAAGAAATAATTAAAGAAGAACCTGTTGAGGAAGTTCCTGAGGAACCAGCACCCAACCAAGTAGGTCTGAAAGAGGGTGTACACCAAGGAGGTGCGAGTAGCTCTTCGCCAAGTAGGTCTAAAAGAAGCCCCTCTGTAGATGGAGATATAAATACAGAGGGCAAAGAACCTCAAAAAGAAAAACCTGAGAAAGAAGAAAAAGAGCCTGAAGAAGTAATAGTACCAGAAAATGTAGAGGAAGTAGCACCCAAGGGTGTACCCTCTGTAAAAGAAGATATAAATACAGAGGGCAAAAAACCTAAAGAGAAAAAAGAACCAGAACCTTCTCCAATTACCGGAGAAATTACTGCTGAATTAAAAACAATCATCTCAGGGAGTGTTACCAAACAAGCTGAATTTGAATATGCATTACAGGAAGCTCAGAGTGCAGAGATTGTTGAGGGTAGTGTGGTTGTTAATGGAGAAGTTATAGATGAGGGCATTGTCAATCTTAATTTAAAAAAAGACAGCGTGATTGTTTCCACAGATTATTTTGAAACAGAGCAAGGATTTGGCGAGGACTATTTAAGAAAAGGAGAATTAAAATTAGAGATTGATTTGTCACAATTAAATTTAATTGCTCAGGAAGGGGAGTTGATTGTTAGTTTGATTTACGACGGCGTGGAAATTATTTCTGCAAGTAAAACAATTGGTGTTGAAGCACCAGAAAGCAAAGAAAATTTAACTATTGAAACAATTCAATATGGTGCTGTTTTGAATAAGCCGGTTAAGTGGAAAAAGAATATTAAGCTTGACAGGGAAGGAATAGTAAGGGTTGAGATTCATAAACAGGCAGAAAATATAACTGTGTATAAGATAGTTGGTAGTGAAGTAGTAAGTAGTGAGGAGTTGGTAGTTGGTCCCCAAGGGATGACTTCGAAGAGCCTTAGTGAAGGAGAAGAACTAAGAACTAACAACCAAGAACTAAATACTAAAAACTACAAACCAAGAACTAACAACCAAGAACTGCAAACTAAAAGCGAGGAGAAACAATTAACAGAAAAGAAGAAAGTAAAAATCACCGCAAATGTAATTTCAGGAGAGGTTTCTGCAGAGATTGAGTTAGAAGAGAAATCTTTTATAACTAGTTTTTTCAAAAAGATTTTTTTAAGAATAACAGGAAGAGTTATAGATGTGGAGGAGAAAGAAGAGATTAAAGAAGTTGTGATTAATTTTTCATATGATCTCTACGAGGCCTCTACTGAATTTGAGATTGAGTATGAGACACCTGGACCAACAGCGACGGAGTCCCCTCTCGGGAATGACCCTGGTGGGCCTCAAACATCTTATGGGAAAAAAATTGTGATTTCTTCTGATGTTCATTATAAGAATATTCTGGCTTATACTGAACTGCCGAGGGAAGTTCCTGAAAGTGCTGTGAGATTGTATCATGTGGTTAATGAAACAAGAATTGAGGTGGATTTCCAAGGTTATAATTTTAATGAGGCTTTTGAAGAAGTTACAGAAACAAATCAGTCTGAGATAGTTAATGATTCTTTTGTTGAAAGTAAAAAGAAGAAGGTGAATTGGAGTATTAGCGGGAGTGTTGTTGGTGAGATTTCTTTAGTTAATAATTCAAATCAGTTTAGTGAAGTTAATAGTAGTTTAGAAATTAATGAAAGTGAATCAGAGATTTCTGTTAATAAAACATCTGTGAGATTAATAAATTATATTGAGTGGCTGGTTCCTCATTTAAGTAACCAGACTTATGAGTTAATTATTGAAATTACAAAAGCAGAGCATTTGGATGAGAACAGGAGTTTTGTTTCAGATATTTATGATGAAGTTTATCAGTTAGATGACATCTGGTCAGAAACAATTCCAGATTCACATTATGTTCGGGTAACTTTTGAAACCCCTCTTGATTCTTCAAGAGATATTACAATTTTCCCAAGAATAGTTTCAGGAACTCCAAGAATTCAGGTTTATGAAATTAACGGGACAGAGCTTATAGCAGAATTTACAGATATAATTTCAAACGAATATAATAAAATTTATCTGACAAATCTTGTTGGCGAACAAGATACTTTTGATTTAAAAATTCTTGATGGAAGTTTAGAATTTGACCATATTATTGATCCAGAACTTAGTGGATATCCGATTGGAATATTTTATGAAGATTTTGAATCAAATTCTTTGACAACTAATGAATGGGAAGTTGGAGGTGGAGCGACAAATAATTGGATTATTGATACAAGACCAAATGCAGGAACTTATTCAATGAGTGTGGATAATACAGATAGCATATCCTATGCCATAGTTAATGTAAGTACAAGTGGTTATAGGGAGATTTGGTTAGAAGTTTATTTACAAACAGCTGGTTTGGATGGAGGAGAATATATTAATGTGGCTTGGTGGAATGGGAGTGTATGGGATGCACTTTTCGAGATAGAAGATATAGCAGTTTATACTTTCTATAGTTTTAATTTAACCGCAAATAGTAGTTCAGCAAATAATAATTCAAATCTTCGGGTGAGATTTGGTTGTTTAGCTAGTGGGCCTAATGAATTTTGTGATGTTGATGATGTTAATGTTTCTGGAACAGCACTTGGTGAACACTTGCCAATCTTCTCAAATATGGCAACAAACGATTCAAATATTTTTGAAGGCGATTCTGTAAATCATAGTGTTACAATTTCAGCTTCTCCTACGCAATATTTATTTTCATGGAATGCATCAGGAGTTAATTGCGACACTTGGGTAAATTCATCATGGGTTGATGTAAGTGGAGACTCGATAGTAGGATGGAATGTTTCTACTATTCCAATTGGATGTAGAGACAAAACTATTGGTTGGAAATTTTACGGAAATAATAGTGTAGGGATAAGTGCATCTAATACCGAAAGTTATTTTATTAATATTACTGAAGAAGACATTCAAAATGATGATGGAGATGCGGCTGTTTATCATAGTGATATTCCAGCAGGAAGTATTTTTGCATCTAAATTTACTCCCATAACAAGTAAAGTACCATATCAAATAAGGAGTGCATCTATTCAATTATATGACCTAAATGGAATAGGGCATACAAAATATAGAATACATGTTTATGGAGATACTTTAGGTGAAGATATAATAGAACCATTTAATGTAACATTTACTACTTATTATGATGGATGGGAGGTCATAGATTTAATAGATAAAAATATTTACACTACTTCTGAAAGTTTTTATGTAGGCATTGAATTTCTTACAGATTCAGGGGATGCTGCTACAGGTGGTCCTTTTATGCTAGATGATGGTTCTGCTGTCGCTTCAAATAGTTATCAAAATATTGGTTCAGGATGGACTATTCTTGGAGAAGATGATTGGATGATTAGAGCTAGTGTTGCTAATTTTACAGGGGTAATACCACAATTTTCAAATTATTGGGACGATTCTGAGACAATAGTAGGAGCAGGTATAGGACATTTCAATGTTACTGTAGAAAATACTAATGGAACAGTGATATTAGAAATTGATAACAGCGAGGTTATTGCTACTAATTTATCTTCTAATGTCTATAATGCAAGTTATACCTTTACGGAGGGTGGAATATATAATTATAAATGGCATTCTTGGGGAAGCGGAACTGTTAAATTGGATAATAGAAGTGAAAGCATAGATTATGTTGTAAATACAACTTATGGATGGTTAAATGTTTCAATTTCTAAACCAGATGACAATTCAAACTGGAATCAGCATGACTCTAATTTAACAATCAACGCGACAGTGACTTGTGTGGGAGATGCAGGAGTAGAGTGTGGAACTATTTATGCTTATGCAAGATATAATTTAAGTGCAAGCGTTGATAGTTTGATTAATATTACTAGTGGGGGGCTGCCTTTTTATATTTTTGAGGAGGGAGTTAATAGTGCAAAGCAAGTATGGAACATAACAGACACAAATGGAAATCATTCCTTTGGAATTGCAGTTGACTCTGATTTAAATGTATATATAACAGGATATGATGCAACTAATGACTATTACACTGTCAAATATGATTCAAGTGGAAATCATATATGGAACGTAACAGATGCAAATGGACATGGTACTTTTGGAATTGCAGTTGACTCTGATTCAAATGTATATATAACAGGATTCACTGCAACCGATGATTATTACACTGTCAAATATAATTCAAGTGGAAATCATATATGGAACGTAACAGATGCAAATGGACATGATGCTCGTGGAATTGCAGTTGACTCTGATTCAAATGTATATATAACAGGATATGATGTAATTAATGACTATTACACTGTCAAATATGATTCAAGCGGAAATCATGTATGGAACATAACAGACACAAATGGATATACTGCTCTTGGAATTGCAGTTGACTCTGATTCAAATGTATATATCACAGGGAGGGATGCAACTGATGATTATTACACTGTCAAATATGATTCAAGCGTAAATCATTTATGGAACATAACAGACACAAATGGACATGATGCTCTTGGAATTGCAGTTGACTCTGATTCAAATGTATATATCACAGGATGGGATGATGATGATGATTATTACACTGTCAAATATAGCCAAATAGAAAATCCTTTAGTGTCTTTACAAACACTTGGACAGGGGGAATCATGGAATATATACTGGATTTTAAATGTAACATCAGGTTCAGAAGAGAGATACCTTATTGATGTGCTGTTTAATTCAAGTTATGGTAGTGAAAATGTTCCGGATAATGATACAGAAGATAGATTGGTTAATTTAAATCTCGCTTATGGTTGGTTAAATGTTTCAATTTCTAAACCAGATGACAATTCAAATTGGGTAACGGGAAATACAAATCTGACAATCAACGCGACAGTGACTTGTGTGGGAGATGCAGGAGCAGAGTGTGGAACTATTTATGCTTATGCAAGATATAATTTAAGTGCAAGTGTTGATAGCTTGATTAATATTACTAGCGGAGGGTTGCCTTTTTATGTTTGGGATAGTAATGTAACACCAGTTCCAATACAAGTGGGAACTATTTCAAATACTACCTTAGATGGTTCTTATAGTGTCTATGTCTCAGGAAACTATGCTTATGTTGCAAGTGCGTATAATGATTCCTTAACAATAATTGATGTTTCCACTATTCAAAACCCCCAGACCCAATCCCTTTCACAAGGAGAATCTTGGAATGTATCCTGGATTTTAAATGTAACATCAGGTTCAGAAGAGAGTTACCTTTTTGATGTGTTATTTAATTCAAGTTATGGTAGTGAAAATGTTCCGGATAATGATACAGAAGATAGGTTGGTTAATTTAAATCCAAGTGTAGGGCCAGCAGATACAGATTACCCTCAATTCTCAGACTACAAAGACAACAATGCAACCTTAACAGGTTCAGGAACAGGTTGGTTTAATGTGACAGTAACCTCAACAAATGGAACAGTCTGGTTAGAAATAGACGGAATAAATACAACTGCAACAAATTCAACATCTAATGTTTATAATGTGTCACATTATTTTACATCAAGTGGAGTTTATGCTTATAGATGGCACTCTTGGGGAAACGGTACATCAAATTTATATAATGTTTCGGATGAAAGAAGTTATACTGTGAATGTTTCTTTTGTAGAGTGGAATCAAACATCTTTTGATTTTGGCTCTAATGATGTTTCTGATGGAAATGCAACTGCAACAGTAGAAATACAAGCAACTAGTTCTCAAACAGATGTTACAGTTACTTGTTCAGGAGATTGTAATAATATAACAACAAACTGGACAACAAGAAATATGAATGATGGACAAAATGATTCTGTTTTAATTACTTGTTCAAATGATAGTGTGGGAAATTATCAGGCTATTTTTAATGTAACTTCAGTTGAAGATTCGTCTGATAATTTAATTACTGTGGATTGTGAAATGTTTGCTTATGGATGGTTAAATGTTTCAATTTCTAAACCAGATGACAATTCAAATTGGGTAACGGGAAATACAAATCTGACAATCAACGCGACAGTGACTTGTGTTGACGGAGAATGTGGAACTATTTATGCTTATGCAAGATATA
>JAUWPB010000023.1 GCA_030611805.1 Nanobdellota archaeon
TAAACTTGGGTATTTTATTTATTAATTTTTTGGCTGAAACCAAAAATGTTTTAAGTTCAGATATCTCTTTCATTTTAGCCACCTCGTTTTTTTAGTTAGAATAAGGTGGCTACCTTATTTTATAATGGTTTCACCAAAGCCCCTTTTTGGAGATGGGTCAAAGCGATTCTTTATTTGATATTTTAAGAAAAGATTTGAAAAAGATAGTTTATTATTTATATTCTGGAGAGGAACAAAAGGCTATTGATTTGCTGGAAAAGGAAGGTGTGGAGGTTCCTAAAGGGAGAGTTATTGAAACTGTATCTAGGTTGATTGAAGTTGCGTTTTTACTTATTATTCAGAAAAAAGGATACATTAATTTGAGAAAAAACCAATTGAATCTCAAAATAGAAAATCTTTCAGATGAATTTTTTAGCACTAATCATGAAGAAATTCTTTCTTTATTTAAAGAATTTCTTGAGTTTATAGAACAAATCATTGATTCTTATCCTTCAATAAGACCTTGCTTTCCTTTGTTAAAAAAGGATGAAATTAAACAAATGGGCTTTGAATATTATGCTTTTGATGAAAAAAAATTAGTTAAATTATACCAAGATTTATTTGAACTTAACTCTAAAATCTTGGCACTATACATGAAAATAATTGGGGAAGAAGATAAAATTGTAGAGAAAAATACAAACGGGAAAAAAATAAATTATTTGGATAGCAAGGGAGTTCATTATATTAAAGAAAATCTAGATTTTGATTTGAGAAATGGAATGGGGCATAAAAATATTAAATTTGATTTTAAGGAGCAGAAAATTACTTATGAAACAACCCAGGGGGTCACAATTTTATCTTTTCATACTTTTTTTATTAAACTAGTGAAGAACCTAATGCAGTTCATGGCTAATTTAAAGTTATTAGCAAATTTCCTAATTATTGAGGACTTAAAGAAAAAGTTGGTAGAAAATGGAAACCGATATTGAAGATTTAGAAAGGCAAGTGAGAGAATTTTTAGATAGATGTGCAAGAATTAAGAAGAAATTGGAAGAAAAATAGAAAAGTTCTTTAGGTATGATTTTTTTACTAATACATGAAAATTATTTATTTAGATCAAAATAGATGGATAGAATTGTCCAAAGGATGGTATGAAAAAAATCCAGAAATCTATTCTTTTGTAGAAGAATTAAAAACAAAAATAGATAAAAATGAAATAGCTTTTGTTCTCTCTTTAATACACATTAAGGAAACTTTAAAACAAGGAAATAGAGAGCGAGGGAAAAAGTTGTTAGATTTTATGGTATACCTAAGTCAAGGAAATTATATCTGTCCTTTTTCAAAAGATATAGTATCCCTTGAAATTAAAAATATTTTTTATGAAAAACTAGGGAAACCTAAAATAGATATCAAAAAATATATTTTTGGGAAAAGATTTGATAAAATAGTTAGTTTTTGGGGAGGAAAATTAATTTCTAAAAATGGAGAAAATATACTTAAAGAAATGGAAGCTAAAATGGAGAAAGAATTGAGGTCTTTAGACAATTTTTATAAAATTTTCACAAGTGAAAGATCTTTTAATTCGGCAAGAAAATCTGGATTAGAAAACATTGAATTGATTAAACTTTTTGAAAGTGTAAGAATAAAAGAAAGAACTGAGTTTAAAGATACTCTCTATCAAGCCAAAGTAATTTTAGTGAGACATTTAGTTCATGAGTTAGGACCAAAAATTGCTTTATGGGGATGCGTCATGAAATTGCCAATAAATTTCCTAGAATCAGAAATGAAATCTCAAGAAACAATAATTAATTTATTTAAGCAAATTCCTTCAGAATATACTTATTTTTCCTTAACAGATAGAAGGGATAGAGATTTATCCAAAAAAATTGAACCCAATGATCTTTACGATATTATGGCTTTATCTGTTGCTATACCTTATTGTGATATTGTTTGGACAGAAAAAAGATTTGGCACAATGGCAAGAGAATTAAAATTAGATAAGGCATGTAGGACAAACCTCCCAAAAAATTTAGAGGAGTTTAAAAATCTGATTAATTAAAATAGAAACTTCTTTAAATTCAGAACTTTTTTAAAAGACTACAAATGATAAGAAAAAAAAGAACTATTAAAAGAAAATATCCTGTTATCCCAACACCTTATTTTAGAGGTAAGTCACAAAGTCTTAGTAAAGTTGAATTTATGAATGTTAAAAAATGTTTAAGAGATCTTTCTTCTACACGAACTAAAAAAACCATTGGAGTTAAATCTTGTGGAAACATAAGAGTTATTTATAGAGTTTCTAATAAAAAAATTTATCCTTTAACTTTAGTCAGAAAAAGGAAAAAAAGATGAACTCAAATGAAAATAATTTAATTGATTTAGGAGGGGATGATTTTAAGCAAAAATTATCTCTCTTAATAAAAAGGAAAGAAGGAACTAAGTTTGATAAGAAATTGAAATATGATTTTAAACATAAAAAAAGAGAAATAAAACTAAAGAATAAATTTGAATTTGTTAAAGATGTCTGTTCAATTGTAAATAGTCTTCCTAGAGGGTATCCTGGGGAAGAAGGATATATTTTATTAGGAGTGTCTAATAGCGGGGCTAAAAAAGGGATTAAACAATCAGAATATACTGATGTAGATTTTATAGATCTTATTGAGGAGTATGTTGCTCCATCTGTAAAAATAGTATATGAAACTATTAAAATGGGTCGTATTTTTATAGGAGTTATTTATATCCCAAAAAGCTATTCAAAACCTCATATGATAAAAAGAGATATGAAATTTGGGAGAAAAGATTATTTTGCTCAGAAAGGAATATGCTTTACAAGAAATAACTCTAAAGTTATTCATGCTCAAAAAGAAGATCTTGATGAAATTTATAAGGAAAATAAAAAAGATGAAGAGATGAATTTAGAGGCAAAAAGAATAGATAAAAAACTGAAGCGGACAGATAGTGATAAGGAAATTGAAATGAAATTAAGAGAATATAGAATAAAAAACCCTTCTTTATTTGATTTGTTTAAAGATGTTCTAGTACGATTATATGGATATTGATTTTTTAACCCTCAAAAACCATAAACAACTCTTCCTCTAATCCCTTTCAACTCTTCCCCCTTTCCTACAGCAATTTTCATAAAATCTAATATCTCTTTCATCTGTCCCTCTATAGAATTTATTTCATCTTTCAAAATCTCATTTAAAACATTTCGCTATTTTTAATTGAGTGGAGATTTCTTCTTTGTCTTTTGTTTTAATTCCATAAATTTCAAGTAAAGCATTATTAACATCTCTTCCAGATAAATGAACATATACACTCGCCATGTCACTTCCTCGTGTCCAACCAAAGAAAATTTTAAGTTGCTGTTCTGTAAGTTTGTTTGCTAGATATGTAGCTCTTGAATGTCTAAAATTATGTGGATTAACTTTCTTTTTTATTTCTGCTTTGTCCTTAGCAGTTCTTAATGCCTTACAAATCGCAGGATATGACATCATTAATTTAGTATTATGTTTTGTCCATAAAAAAGAATTTGGATTATCCTTATCTGGATGCCGATTAATCCATTCCATTAAATAAAGATAGGAAGTTACAACCCTTACTCTCCTTCCACCGGTTTTTCCTGTGACATCTAATAAAGCCCCAAACTTATCAAAAGTCACATCTTTAATTTGCATCTTAAGAAATTCTCCGATTCTACATCTAGATTCATAAAGTGAAATTATAATTGCCCTATCTCGTAAATTAGTAGTTTTATTAATCATATCTGTAATATCCTGCTCACTCAATAATTCAGAAGGTAATTTATCATTGTGTTTTTTCAAAGATAATTTAATCCAAGCTACTTCTTCAGGATTATCATTTCCTTTTAACCACTTATAAAATTTCTTTAATGAAGCCTTATACTCAACTTTAGTTCTTGCACAATATTTATCCATTCTCTCTATACTTGCGACCAAAGTCTTAAGATCTTTAATCTCACACACAGAAAAGCTTTTATCAAGCCACACAGCTAAATCCCGTAGACTATAGAGATAACGAATAATCCTTGCTATACCAATACTATTAGCAAAACACTCATCTTTAAATTCTAGAATTAATTTTTTATTTTGAGAGTTTATTCTATCCGAATTCTGAATGTTTCGCTCTATTGCTTTTAGTCTTTTTTCGTAAGGGTATATTGAAATCATGTTTAATACAAATTCAGATGGCTTATAAACCACGAGCCATCTAAAACGTTCGCATTCAACTTTCGGTTCAATGCGAGGGACAGGATTTGAACCTGCGTAAGCACTAAGCTACTGCCTCTTAAGGGCAGCCCGTTTGACCACTCCGGCACCCTCGCTTAATATTTCATACAGAATTCTGCTTATAAAATTTGCTAATTTTGAAATAACATTTCTCTTTTATAAATTTCTCTTGGCAGAACCACTAATCTTTTATCTCTGCTGATTTTTTCAAATTTATTTTTGAAAAGATAATGTGCAAATACATCTGCTATGTACATTAATTTTGGGCAATTTCTTTTTTCTTTCCCTTTAAAATTTTTTATTTTTAATCTAAAATCTGAAAAATCGCTTTCAAGAATTTTTCTCCAGCCTGTTCTTAAAAGCCCGTCAAAATTAAGAGATATTTGTGTGGGGAAGTTTTTGTTATCCACACTTTTTAAATAATCTTTAACTAAATAAATTGCTGTAAGCGGAAGATTATAATTATTTCTAAAAGAAAATTCATGATCTAATGTTGTAAATCTATAATCTCTATCTGAATTTTTCAACCAATTTCTGACTTTCTTAGAATTTCTTTTCTTTGGAAATCTTTGGATTAAATTATCCTCTGGCATTCTGGAAAAAATTCCCACGATTATTTCTTTTTTAACAAGCCCTGCATGATTAGAATCATCAAAACCTACATACAAATGCTTCTCTAATTTAGAAAACTTTTTACTTGCCACAAAAATAAATGTAAAGATTACTTTTTAAAATTAAATGTCTTGCAAAATATATTATTACTTCTTCTGTTCCTGAGCCTGAATCTTAACACCAAGTTCTTCAAGACGTTTAATATGTGCCTGCATTACCATCTCTACATTTTGAATCATCTTAAAAAGCTCATTTCTTTCATTAACCAAAGTACTTAATGCTCCCTGATGATGCCCAATTTCCTGTTCCTTTGAAACCTTTGGAGCATCCTGCTTTTCAAAAACTTTTTCAAGATTGTCCTTATTTATTTCCATTTTATTATTTTTAGAATTATACCATTATTCATTTTTTAATTTTCCTGCCAAACCTTTTTCAGAATTTTGAAGTTTCCATTTTCCTATTGAATCCATAATAATTCCTGTTGTAAGACCTTTATTTCCTGTATCTGATTTTATAGAAAAAATATCAAAACTTAAATCACACTCTATTTTTATATTATACACATCTCTTTTCTTAGCTTCACTTTTATCTTCTCCCTTTCCAATTTGAAACCTTATATATTCAGTTAAAAACTCATCAATTTTATCTTCTTTTAAATTAGTTCTAATTAAAGGAATTCCCAAATTAATATCATAAGTTATCTCTGTGTAAAGGTCCATAATAAATTTATTATTAATGGACTTTTAAAGATTATGCTTTCTAAAAATATATTTTTTATTTCTCAACAATAAAATTAATCATCATTTCAGAGTTATGCGTGCTCTTTATTTTAAACCCAACTTTCTTAAACAAATCATGAACCTCTTTTTCATCATATAAATAATAATATCTTTCTCCTTTGTCTCTCCACTTCACATATTTATCCTTTGGAGAATTTTTAAATCTTTTTGAATTTTTGTTCCACACACCAATCTCTGCCCGTGCTCCTTTTTTTAAAACTCTAAAAAGTTCTCTGACTGTTTTCTCTCTATTTTTTTCTCCCTCAACACAATGAAGAGAAGAAATACAAATTGCTGAATCAAAAAAATTATCTTTAAAACCAAGTTTTGTCAGGTCTAAAACAAAAAATTCAGCAGGAATTTTTTTTTGTCTTGATTTTTTCTTAGCAAATTCAATCATTTCTTTAGAAAAATCAACAAGATACATTTTCCCGTCCTTGATTTTTATAAGATGTCTTCCTGCACCGCTTCCTAAATCCAAAACATTTCCAGTTTTACTTTTTAAAAAATTTGCAGTATGCTCTGTTGGTCTGTCTTTAAACTCAAACCATTCTTCAGCAATATTGTTCCAGACTTTTTTTTGATTCATATAAGATAAAGAAAGTTTAGGTTTAAAAAATAACTTATAACCCTTTAAATTCAACTAAAGAATAAATAAGATATTTTGATATTTTTTAGTTATTTCTTTTGGGTGAAAATGAAAGTTTAAATATGGATAATTCTTTATTTTACCGACGATAAATTGTAATTCTACAAAATGAGAAACAAATGCAGTAACCACATGAAAACTAGGAATTTGGTTGAAAATTATCTTAAAAATAACGTATGTATTGAAAAAATATCTGAAAAATTGTCTATTCCTATTGGTACAAGATTTGTAAAAATGAGTGTAAAATGGTATAAATATTGTCTTGTGGCAAGAGAAAATCAAAAGAAAGCTATAGAAAAACATCCTGATTTGTATAGTAAAGCTGGAAAGCTTGCTCAGAAAAAACATCCTTGGTTAGGTAAAAAATTAGGTAAAAAGTATGGACCAATTCAAGGTAAACTTAATGCTGAGAGATTAAGGGGGAATTCAGATTATTTTTCTATGATGGCAAAAAAATTACATAAGATCAGTCCAGACCATTCAAAAAATAATATGAAAAAAGCACATGAAACAATGAAAAAATTGGGTAAGTTTAATGAACATCAAAGACATGCAGCTTTAAAATGTAAAGAAAAACATCCAAATCAATTAAAAGAAATGTCAAAAATAGCTCATAAAAAATATCCTTTAGCTTTATTAGCATTGGAAAGCAGAAGAAAAAACTCCCCTTACGAATTTATGGGTTGTTCATTTGATTCAAATCAAGAAAGAATTGTATGTAAGCAATTTATAAAAGAAGGTTTAATTCATAAACCACTTGAAAAAATAAATGTACATTTTAGAATTGGGAGAAGCCACATAGATTTTTTTATTCAAGATAAATTATTTGTCGAGTTTCATCCTCCAAGAAAATTTGGGAGAGTAATAGAATCAGAAGAAAGTTATTTTAAAGAGAGAAGAAATTTATTAGATAATAATGGATTTGTAAATTACCCTTTAATAATAATTTATAATATTAAGGAAATAGACACTAAAATTGTGAAAATTAAAACTATTGTTCAATCTCTGTAAATTCAACAAGACTACACACTTTATATTTTTTATCTTCTAATTTTTTTCTTCCGCCAAGTTCGTTTAATTCTATAATAAATCCACAGCCAATAATGTTTCCTCCAAGTTTTTCAATTAAATTGCAGGATGCTATCGCAGTCCCCGAAGTCGCAATTAAATCATCTATTAATAAAACTCTTTGCCCGGGTTGAATCGCATCTCTGTGAATTTCCACAGTATCAGTGCCGTATTCCAGTTCATATTCCTGTGATTCTGTTTTATGCGGGAGCTTTCCCTTTTTCCTTATTGGCACAAAACTAACTCCCATTCTTTCAGCCAGACTTCCGGCAATAATAAATCCTCTTGCTTCTATTCCTGCAATTATGTCCACTCCATTATTTTTATACTTGTTATAAAATATATCCACAACTTTTTTAATTCCATTTGGATCCTGAAATAATGTTGTCACATCCCTGTACATTACACCTTGTTTTGGAAAATTCGGAATCGTCCTTATTTTACTTTTTATAAATTCCAGGTCCTTTTTCAATGGCTCCTGATTTGAAAGTTTTTCAATTGCTTTAATCAAAACCCTTTTCACATTCCCGGAATTTTGTTTCATTACTCTTTCTATCTCTTCCCATGTAACAGGTTGTTCTGTTTTTTTCCAGCAGTCATAATCTGTTGCCATAGCTATTACTGCATATTCCACTCCTGCTTCTCTTGCTAAAATTGCTTCTGGTGCAGTTGACATATTTATAACATGCGCAAATTTTTGAAACATAAAACTTTCTGCACGAGTTGAAAACCTCGGACCTTCAATTGTAAAAATTGTTCCTATTTTAGAATGCCTTAAATTTAATTCCTCGCAAGATTCAATTAAATATTGCCTTAACAAATCTGAAAAAGGCTCTGCTAAACTTGTATGCTTAACTCCATCTTTAAATTCATTAAAAAAAGTTGTCTGCCTGTGTCTTGTGAAATCTATGAACTGGTTTGCAATTACAAAATCTCCCGGCATTATGTTGCTTCTTAAACTTCCGACGGCAGTTGTTGCGAGAATATAATCACACCCAAGTTTAGCAAGTGCATAAATATTTGCCTTGTTATTCACATTTGAAGGTGTAATTTCATGGTTAGGTCCATGACGCAATAAAATATATATTTCTATATTTTGTAAAACTCCTTTTTTTATTGTTGAACTTGTTTTTCCATAAGGCGTTTCAAATTCTATTTCTTCAACGTTTTGCAATAAATCACTATCTTCTAACCCAGAACCACCTATAATTCCTATTTTCATAATGTATTCACACACAAACATTTTATAAGGATTTTTGTGATGAAATGATTATGTTGAAACCAAAGCCAAATGAAGTTAGAAAGCCCACAAGAACTATTTCAGGGATTACTCCTATAGCTGTAATGTTGCCTCCAAGAAAATGTGAACATGGGGCTTGTTTATATTGCCCGAACTTAAATGTTCCTCAAAGTTATACTCCTAAAAGCCCTGTTGTTATGCGGGCAATGAGAGTTGATTATGATTCTTATAAACAAGTTAAAGCAAGGTTGCAGGCGTTTGAAGCAATGAATCATCCAACAGACAAGATTGAATTAATAATTATGGGCGGGACTTTTTTAGAATATCCGAAAAAATTTCAGTATGAATTTATCAAAGGGCTTTATGATGCTCTTAATAAAAAGAAGTCAAAAAATTTAGAACAAGCAAAGAAATTAAATGAAAAAACAAAACACAGATGTGTGGCGCTTTGTATTGAGACCCGTCCAGATGTTTGCTCCAAATATATTGAAAGAATGAGGGACTGGGGAGCTACAAGGGTTGAACTCGGGGTGCAGATTATTGACGATGAAATTTATAAGAAAGTTAAAAGAGGGCATACTGTCAAAGATGTTTCTGAGGCGACTAAAAATTTAAAAGATGCCGGGTTTAAAGTGGGATATCATATTATGCCTGGCTTGCCCGGAAGCAATTTAAAAAAAGATTTGAAACTTTTTAAAAAACTTTTTTCTGATGAGAGATTTAAACCAGACCAGTTAAAGATTTATCCTTGTCAGGTTATTCCGGGTTCTGAACTTGAAAAGATTTACTGGAAAAGAAAATATAAACCTTATACTAAAGAAAAAACAGAAAAAATTCTCTTAGAGATGTTAAAAGTTGTTCCAAGGTATTGCAGAGTTATGAGAGTGATGAGAGAGATTCCCCCGGATTATCTTGTTGCAGGAACTATTAAAATTGACCTGAGAAAAGATATTGAAGAAGAGTTTAGAAAAAACAAAACAAAACTAAAAGAAATAAGATACAGGGAGATTGGTTTTGCACTGCGAGATTCTAAAGAAGTTGATTTAAATGTAAAATTAAAAATAACAAAATATAAAGCAAGCAAAGGGACAGAGTATTTTTTAGAAGTTGTGAATAAAGATGATATTTTGTTTAGTTTATTGAGGCTGAGAATTTTTGCACCCAACCACCAAGTAGGTCTAGAGGAAGTAGGTCTGAAAGAGGGTGTACACCAAGTAGGTGCGAGTAGCTCTTCGAGCCCCTCTGTAAAAGGAGATGTAAATACAGAGGGCAATGAAGCAATTATCCGCGAACTCCATGTTTATGGACAAGCTTTGAATCTTGGAATAAAAAATAAAAAAGCAGTGCAACATGCTGGAATTGGGAAGTGGCTGATGCAAGAAGCTGAAAAGATAGTTAAGGAAAAAAAGATAAAAAAATTATCTGTGATTTCTGGAGTAGGAGTTAGAGAATATTATAGAAAATTAGGATATAAGTTGGAAGATAGTTATATGGTTAAGAATTTTTAATTTTGTGATTTTATAAGAGTAAAGTATATAAAAATTTAAAAAGAATCACCACTTTTTATTTAAGATTTTTGTTATTTTGTAATAAAAACAGAAGACTTAAATACTTAAACTAAAAATTAATTGTCAATTTTAAAATGAAAATAATGCAAATAGCACCCCCTTATTTACCTATGATAGATGAATTAATGTCTGAAGAAATTAATAGAATCGATTGCAGAGGGTTATATACTCCACCAGTTTTGGTAGAAGAAAGCGAAGTTAAAAAAAATTTTTTGTTGGCTGAAATTGCCAAAGATAAAATTAAAACCTCTGCAAATGGATTAGCAGAAATTTATCAGGAGGTTAGCGAGAGTATTTTAGGATTAAATGAAAACCAGGTAAATGAACGTGTCAATGAAAAAGCGATTTGGCATAGAATTAGTTCTTTGAATTGGTACAAGGGATATGTAAATTTAAGAAAGGTTGGTGTTTGGCCGAAAATGAAAGATATTAGTAAATCTCTTACCAAAGGAAATGTCATTGATACTGCTAAAGGAATTGAAAGAGTCTTAAAAGGGGGAAATGGTTCTTTTATACCTCCCAAGGTAATTAAAGATTTTAATTCAATACAAAAAAATATTTCTTTTATTAGAAAAAATTTTCCTCCAATATTTGTTCCAACAGGAGAATCAATAAGGGATTGGAATAATAAAGATGGTTTTTATGAATTGTTTGATTATGATATAATGGATGGAAATACAAGAACTGTTTCATCTATACTTGAGGGATTTGACAATATCCATGCTTATTTTGGGGCATACAAATAATTTTATTGGTCTAAAAAAGCCCACCAAATATACCAAAAAGTATTAACGCCCCCACCGATTCTGAGATACTGTAGACCAAAATAATGGCACTCTTTTTATTTTTTATTTTAATAATTTATTGACGCTGTTGGACTTTATAAATATTGTCGGGGTGGGAGTGATGTGTGTGAAATATGCTCTTAAAAAACTTTTTATATTAAATTATTTATATTTTTAATTATTTTAATGGGGTTGCAAGGAGGTCATTTTAGTTTAAAATAA
>JAUWPB010000022.1 GCA_030611805.1 Nanobdellota archaeon
CGTGCATGAATGGTTTAACGAGGTTGTCGCTGTCCCTAGTTGGGACCTTCTGAACACACTTCGTGGTGAAAAGGCCACGGACACCTAGTGGGAAGCGAAGACCTTGTGGAACTTTACTGCAACTTGTTGTTGTGAATTTAATTGGGACGCACAGTATAGGTAGGAGCGTTGAAACCGTCATTTCGGTGGCGGTGGAGCAACATTGTAATACTACCCATCTTGATTGAATTTGCTTACTTCTTGAAGGACAGCAGCAGGCGGGCAGTTTGGCTGGGGCGGCGCCCTGTCGAAAAAATATCGATAGGACCCAAAGACAAGCTCATCCGGCTTGGAAATCCGGAGTTGAGTGCGAGGGCAAAAGCTTGTCTGACTGTATTCTGAACAGCAAGGAATACAGGCTCGAAAGAGTGGCCTAGTGAACCCACATGCTTTTTTAATAGGAGCTGTGTCTGATAGAAAAGTTACCCCAAGGATAATAGGCTTGTCGCCTCCAATAGTCCGAATTGACGAGGCGGTTTGGTACTTCGCTGTCGGCTCTCCCTATCCTGCGCGTGCAGAAGCGTGCAAGGGTGTCGGAGTTCACGCATTAAAAGGGATCGTTAGCTGGGTTAAGAACGTCGCGAGACAGTTTGTATGATATCTACTAGGTGTGTTATTGTCTGAGTGGAACAAGTTCATAGTACGAGAGGAACTGGACTTGGATGCCTCTGGTGAGCAGTTGTCGTATGGCAGGCTGCATAGCTACGCATTGCATGGATAAGAGCTGAATGCATCTAAGCTCGAAGCCATCCGCAAAACGAGACAATTAAAGCCGTCAAAGAAGATGACGTTGATAGAGTTCTTGTGTACGCACGAAGGTTCGCCGACGTGTTTAGCATAGAACTACTAAAAGCTTCACTTAATATTTTTAACTTTTAAGAATTAATTAAGGGATTTTTTCTACTGCTTGTTTTTTGATTTAATTCTAAAATTTTCCATCCCGAAACATTTAAAAGCCCTTTCACTTACATTAATTTAGACTGTTAGGATAGGGAAAATTGATTTGAACTAATTCTGAGAGTTATATAGAATATGCAGGAGGAAAAAACATGAAAATTTACGTAGGAAATCTGCCTTTTACTGTTGACCATGAAAAGTTGAAAGAGCTTTTTTCATCTTATGGTGAAATCGAAGAAGCTACTGTTATCTCAGACAAGTTTTCTGGTCGGTCTAAAGGATTTGGGTTTGTAACTTTTAAAGAAGATGAAAGTGCTAAAAAAGCAATTGCTGAAATGAACGATAAAGAAGTTGAAGGAAGAAACTTAAAGGTTAATGAAGCGAAACCATTTGACCCAGACAAACCAAGACAACCAAGAAGAGACTTCAATCAAGGCAACCAAAGAAGAAGATTCTAGATTGAGATTTAATTTATTTTTATTTTTTTAATTTTTATTTTACTTCAAAATCTTTTATTGATTTTGATGATGTAAGTGTAACAGCCCATTAGATTTTTCTAATCAGTGGGAGAAAACTGAAGTAATTATAAAGTAGTTACATAAAGGAAAAGTTTATATAGCCAAAAGATTGGGGGAAATTATGGGAAAATATAGTATTGGACTTGTTACTGGAACAATAGCAGGAATAGTTATTGCAACAGGGATCCTTGCAGGAATTAAACCAATTGAAGATCGTTCAGTATTAAAAACATTTCAAAAAGAAGGAACCCCTAAAGTTCAAAAACTCTATCACCGTTTAAGAAAAGATAGTTTTTTTGTAGAATACCCAGAAAATTCTGGAGAATATATTTTACTTAATGAATATCTGGCAAAAATCCCAAATAAAACAGATAGAACAATAAAAGAATCTAAAATAAAGGAATTAGTTGGTTTTTAATTTTAAATAGCCATATTTTACAAATCCTCGACGACAAGTCAAGGTAAATTCATATTCAATTTTTCTCCAACACAATTTTATTTTTCTAAAGTTTTATATACTATTTCCTCTTTAATATTTTATAAAAAGGAGGTGAAAAATGAAAAAAGCCAAATGTTGTAATGGGTCAGGTATTGTAGCACATATACTTTTTATTGTCGGGATTTATATTTTGACATGGGGTCTGATAGGTTCTTCAAGTGTTGGAACAGTTCTTGCAAGTCCGGTTTTCTGGGGGTTGTTTTTAATCCTTGCAGGGTTTTGTAGTATTGCTACGTCAAAGACAATGAAATAATTTATTTTTGTTTTTTATTTATTTTTTCTTCATTAATTCCTTTTGATTCAAATACAATAAAATTACTGCCGGAATTATAAAAAGCCAGTCAACGAAAAAAGTCAGGGCAAGAAAACCAAGGGCAATTATTGAATAGATCACGACTTTGGGATTTTTCATGAATTAAAAAAGATAGAGAGGTATAAAAAGTTTTGTAAATTAAAAAGTATTGAATACCGATACTTTGGAGGCATCTGGATTAAAATTAATAGTGGGATTTTGATGTTGGGAAATTGATTTAATTATCAAAAACTCAATCATAACATTATAGAAAAAAACATTAAGTTATTATAAAGTAGTAACAAATAGAAACATTTAAATACTTTAAAACTTTTGATAAATTATGGAATATAATACTAATACAATAAGAAAAACAATTTATGGAATTGTAATGCCGATCTTAATTGGAGTTGGTGGAGCAAATTATGTTCAGGGGAATGACTGTGCACAAAAATTAATTGATCTTTCAAAAGCAAATTCTCAAGTCGAAAAATTAACAGATATTGAAAGAAGGAATCTCTCTGGAAAAAATAAAATAAATCCTTTGGATAAAAGAGAATTAGATATTACAAAAAAACTTAAAGAAGATGCTATTAAAGAGAGGGATAAAATATTTGAAAGAGCAAAAAATTGCTTTTAAGTTTTCATTTTAATTTATTTCTATAATTCATATTCAACAATTCACAAATCATCTGCAATTTTTCTCCAACACAATATAGGATGTTCTGGTAAGCAGGCGTGGTTTTTGCGCAGAAGGTTTTGTAAGTTAAAATTTTTCTACAATCCAAAATTCTCAATGAAATTATCAATGACTTTATACTCCTGCAGAAAATCGTTTCCTTTTTTTGTCAGAGAAAAAGTTTTCTTTTCCTTGTCATCAATATCTAATCTAATAAATTTCTTGCTGATTAATTCATTTATGTAATCCTTGAACATCTGGGGCGACAAATTAGACGCATACAATAACCTAGTTGGTTTTATCTGACGATTTTTTTGAATCGCATCAAGTATGTCTTTAATAACATTTAACCTTTCCCGTTTTTTAGCCATTTTACTTTGCTGTTACTTTTATTACACCAAATAAAAACAATAAAAAAATAATTATATTTAATAAATAAATAACTATCAAAATCCCCTGATGCCAATTAAGCAACAGTGATGCAAGAGCATTTAACATCCATGCAACCAGACTTAACATCATGGCTATAAAATAAAATTTAAGAAATTTGTGGCGCTTTCCATTTTTTTTGTAATTTGCATAACTTATAATTGATGCCAGACTAAAAAGAATAATTTGTGAACTAAACATAAGATAATATGTTCCCCATAAATAATCTAATAAAACAATTACAAAACTCATAACATAAAAAATAAAGATTTTTGCATTAAACAACGAACTATAATAATCGCTTCCGGAAGCTTCAATTTTTTTCCACAAAAGACTATAAAGTAAAAAAAATCCTGCCATTATTAAAAAATATTCAAAAATAATTGTTATTATAAAGCGATAATTTGGGAGGACGCCAAAAAAATACCGAATGATAAATCCGATTCCGAAAAAAAAGAAAGCATTTCTAAAATACCTGATTCCTTTATGAGAGCTAAGGCGAAAAAGCCGGTCTGTCTTCAGAACTATGACTGCACAGATAAAAACAATTATCAATGCATAAAAGATTTTAATCAATTCCTTGTTTGCTATAATCCATTCATATACCATAAAATTTTAAAAATTGTTAGTTTATTTAAATTTATATACTCATCCTATATATTCTTCTTACTTATTTTTACTTCTGACGGCTTATAAAGAGTTTTTCTTTAAGATAATTATAAAAAAGGAGATAATATTTAACAGAAATTTTTTAACCTCAAAAACCATCGGCAAGGTTTTATTCGCCTCTTAATATCGCAATATGATGGCTGGTATAAAACCCAAATATCTTGCTCCTGATTCTTAAGCAATAAAACCTTGCCCTGAACAATATCACACTCATCATGAAATCAATAAAAGATTTCAAAATCAAAATAAGCTTTTGAAGTAAATTAAATAAAAACAAAAAAAGATGGATGAAGAAATACCCCCGTAGCATATAGAAAGGAAGATTGGTTGAAGTTGTTTAGAGTAATGAATTATAAAACCAAAAAAAAGAAATTCCGAATAATATTAAAACAATAAGTCCAATCACAATTTTCTTTTTCATAAAAAACCAAAGAATTCTTAATTTTTAATTATTTCTATATCTCACTAATTTATAAATTTCTCCAACCACAAAAACTGACGAAGCAATCAGAGTAATCAAACCAAATTCTGCCACACTTAAAGGTACAAACTGAAAAATGTCTTTTATCCAGGGAAGATATATTGTCCCAAGCATTGCCAGGAAAGAAACTATTAGCCCCCATGTCAGCCACTTATTTGAAAAAATGCCAATCTTGAATAAAGATTTTTTTAATGAACGCATATTAAAGACATTGAACAACTGGAACATTGACATTGAAACAAACGCAACTGTTCTCGCTTTATCTATATCTGGCAAGAAATGCATAAACAAAGGAATTGTTCCCATTACCATGAGCCCGGACATTAAAAGCAAAAGGGGTATTAATTCTTTGTTCAAAATTCTTTCATTTTTATCTTTTGGAGGTTCATTTAAAACATCGTGGTGTCCTGGTTCCATTGCAAGAGTAACATCAACTACTCCTCCTGTAACCAAGTTCATGTAAAGAATTTGAATCGGGAGCATTGGCAGAGGCAGCCCCATTGCCAAAGAAGCAACAATTGTAACATGTTCTGCAACATTTGTTGTTATAAGAAAAAAACTTGTTTGTCTGACATTTCGAAAAACAATTCTTCCTTCTTCAACAGCACTAACAATTGAGGCAAAATTATCGTCGGTTAAAATCATTTCGCTTGACTCTCTGGCAACATCTGTCCCAATAATCCCCATTGCAATTCCAATATCTGCACCTTTTAATGCTGGTGCATCATTAACCCCGTCGCCAGTCATGGCAACAATCTCTCCCTGCTCCTGCAATGTTGTAATAATCTTTGATTTCATTTTTGGAGTTACTCTCGCAAAAATATTAATATTTTTCACAGCTTCTTTAAATTCTTCTTCAGATAATTTTGTCAAATCTTTTTCAGTAAGAGCCTGCACCTTTCCTTTCACCAAACCAATTTCTTTTGCAATTGCAATGGCTGTTTCTTTGTGGTCCCCTGTTTTCATGATAATTCTAATTCCTGCATTTTTTGCCTTTTCAATTGCTTGTTTTATCTCTGGTCTTGGCGGGTCTTTCATGCCAACTAAACCTACAAAAATTAAATTATTAACCAAATCTTTGGAAGCAGAATCTGCGTAGTTTGGTAAATCCTTATAAGCCAGAGCCAAAACCCTCATTCCTTTTTTTGCTAATTTCTCTGCTTTGGCTAAAAATTCTTCTCTTGTTTTATTATTAAGTTTTAGTTTTTTATTTGATTCAATAAAGTATGAAGAATTTTTCAAGACAGTTTCAAAAGCGCCAACAACACAAAGATGTTTTTTATTTGAAGGGGATTTTACTAAACTTGCCCTGAATTTTAAGTCAGAACTAAATGCAAAATCGTCTATGACTTTCTCGTCTAACCTTTGTTTATCCAAACCTGCTTTTTTTCCAAGAACAAGCAATGCAACCTCTGTTGGGTCTCCTGTAATCTCATATTCGCCGTCTTTCCTCAGGAGATTGCCTTTATTGCAAAGTGTGGAAATAAATAATAATTTTTTTAAAACAGAATCTTTTAATGGATTAATTGGAGTTTTATTGTAGAAAAATCTTCCAACTGGTAGCCACCCATTTCCTGTTACACTAAACTCTCCTTCAGAGGTTATTATTTTTTCTACGGTAATTGAATTTTGGGTCAGTGTTCCTGTTTTATCTGTTGCTATAATTGTTGCAACACCAAGGGTTTCTACAGCCGGCAAGTGCCTTATTACTGCATTTCTTTTTGCCATGCGTCTTGCACCTATAGCCAAAACAATAATTAAAACTGCTGGCAAACCCTCGGGAATTCCTGAAACCAATGAAGCAATTGTAAATAAGAAAATATCAAAAAATTCTAACTTATTAATAAAAAACCCAATAAGAAATATTATTACCGCACCGATTCCTGCAAAAATCGCCATTTGCACAGCCAGTTGATTTACTTTCTCGTTGAAGTGCATTTTTGGCTGGACTATCTCTTGTATTGATTCTGCCACCTGACCTATTTCAGTCTTATTCGCTGTCGCAACAACAATTGCTTTTGCCTCTCCAGAAACGACCAATGTACTCATGAAAACCATGTTTGTTCTGTCTGGCAAAGTAATAGATTCGCTGAGAACTTTCATATTTTTTTCCTGCGGGAATGACTCTCCGGTTAATGAGGATTCCTGAGTCCTGAAATTTTTCATTTCAAAAATATAAGCATCTGCCGGAACTTTATCTCCCTCTTCTAAAAAAATAATATCTCCGGGAACAACTTCTTTAGAAGGGATTTTCATAATTTGATTATTTCTATAAACTTTTGCATAAGAAATGATTAGTTTTTGTAAAGCGTCAATCGCCCTCTCTGCTTTTCTTTCCTGAACAAAACCAATAGCACCGTTAATTAAAACAACTGCAAGAATAACATATGCGTCTATAAGATGATGAAAAATAAATGAAATAATCATTGCCACAAACAAAATATAAATCAGCGGGCTGTTGAACTGTTTAAGAAAAATAAAAATTTGGGATGTTTTCTTTTTTTTGGAAATTTTGTTTAATCCAAATTCAATTAATCTTTTTTTTGCCTGTTCCCGAGTCAAGCCATTTTCAGAAGTCTCAAGTTCCTGAAAAATCTCTTTTTTTGTTTTTGTATGGTAATTACTCATTAATAAAAAAAGAAATAGGGATTTATTAATTTAATGATGTGGTAAAAATTATTTTTGAACAACTACTACATCAATTGTTTTACCAGAATCAAATTGCTTTCTTAAATTTGCTCTCGCTTCTTCAACTTTAGAGTCAGGGAAAAGTTGTAATTGAGGATCATAAGCAAATTTTCTCAAATTTTCTAAAGCAATTTGTTTATGAAATTCTTCTATTAGAATTTCTTTTCCTTGGTAAACAATTGTACTATACATAATTATAACAACTTGAAAGTAGTATATAAGTTTTTTGGTTTACCCAATCAATTTCAGCCTTTTTTCGATTTCACATAACATCGGAATTTAACAAAACCACGACCGAAGGGGCAATTAAAAGTAGTCCGTCTAAAACTTTAAATATGATGCATATTTTTAGATATTATGCGAGAGGATTTTGAATGGAGAATTAATTTGTGTAAAGCAAATAAAAAATGATGCAATCTTCTAAGGAAAAAATTCAAAGAATGCAATTGCTCCAAAGATTGTAATCGCCCAGAAGATTTTATTATTTCTTTCAAACCAGTTTAACATAGCAAGGAGAAAAAATAGAAGTTTTTAATTATTTATTTACTTAAAATATTAGTTGGAATCACTTCTGCTCCAAGTCAAAAATCCACCAAGATATTTTGAATTCCACAAAAACTTATAAACTAAGGTTAATTTTTCCTGATAAACAAGAGGGAAATATGAAAATTGCTTTAATCGGAACACATGGAACTGGCAAAACAACTATTGCACATGAATTAATTGCAGAGTTGAAAAAACAAGGAATAAACGCCGAGTTCATAGGAGAGCTTGCAAGAAAATGCCCTCTTCCAATAAATGAAGAAACAACAAAAGATGCCCAGGAGTGGATTATTTTTAGCCAGCATATTCAGGAATTAGAATTACAATCAAAATGCGACCTTGTAGTATGTGACAGAAGTGTCTTAGATGGATCTGTTTATTATCACAAAAAATTCAGAGAAAATCAATTGCTGGAGGATTTTATAAAAGAGAAATTAAAAGATTATATTTTACTCATTAAAATTCCAATCAATGAAAAATTCTTGCAAGAAGATGGGATAAGAAGCACAGACAAAGAATTTCAAAAAGATATAGATAAAAGATTTGATTTACTCTTAAAAAAGTTGGATGTTAGTTTTAAAACATATAAAAATTTAAATACAACTGTAGAACTTATTAAAGAAAAGATAAAATGACTGAACAAAATCAATTCAAAAGACACATTGCATTTAAACTCAGAATCGGGGATGTCCTCATGGGAAAAGCTATAATGGATGGGGAGAGATTTAAATTTTTAGAATTGGGAAACAAAAATATTGTCCGTGTTAACATAATAGGAAATATTGTGGATAAATATGAAGGTCAGGGAGAAACAAAATTCTCTTCTTTGACCTTGGATGATGGCTCAGGTCAGATAAAATTAAAATCATTTGGCGATGATGTGGAAAAATTCAAAAACATTGCTCAGGGAGAAACAGTTGTTGTTATCGGTGTTTTAAGGAATTGGAACAATGAAACATATATTTCTCCTGAAATAATAAAAGTGCAAGACCCAAAATATTTGCTCATCAGAAAAATAGAAATTGAAAAGGAAAAAAACGAAAACTCTGAGCCAATTCCAAGAGAACAGATAACTGCAGTCAAAGACAGAATCTTAGGAACAATAAAAAATGCAGAAGAACAAGGAGGAATTGAAATAGACAAAATAATCATGGACTTAAGAGACATCTCTCCAACTATAATCAATCAAGAAATACAAAAATTTCTTGAAGAAGGAATTGTCTTTGAACCAAGGTCTGGAAAGGTTAGATATTTAGGGTAAGCACTATTCAGAATAAGTAAAATTAATAACAAACTCTTTTCCATCATTCATAAATTTTTCTTGATAAGCTCTTGCAAATTGTTCTGCTTTTTGTTGATAAGACTTCTTATGTAATCTCATAGAATCATCTTCTGTATCAATAGTCCCGATATTTCTGAAGGGAAATATTAAATTAATGTTTCCATCAAATATTGAATCTCCTACTTCCCAAAAACCAAAAAATTTTTTAGCTAATCCTTTAACCTTTTCGCGTTTTTCCAAAACATTATTTTTTGTATCAATTTGTTCTTTAGTAAGATAATTTAATTTAACCATATAAATATATTATATTCACAACTTTTAAAGATTTATGTAATAAAAAACTATTTTTTCTTTTCCATTTTCTTATTAAACCAATAAGCAAACCATATTAAAACCATAAGCCCAAGTAAAGAAATTGCAAATCTAATCCAATTCTCGCTATATGGCCAGTATGCTCCAGCACCATAAATAAGAGTTCCTACTCCTCCTCCCATTAAACCAGCTCCAACAGTTTCAAGTCCAAAAACAAAAGCTCCAAAAACAATTATCATAATTCCTAAAGGCAATGCAATCAAAAAAACATTTCTCGAGCGTATTTTTCTTGCATCTTCTAAATCTTGCCTGCAATAATAATCTCTGTCACAAAATCCTTCTGCCCCTCCTTCAACAGGCCTTACACTTTCATACACTCCCCATTTTCCTCCAATCTCCTCGCACCTCTCTAAACTATTTATCACCTCCTGAGTTTTTATCTCACCACAAAAATCATCATAATTTGGTTTAGGATAAAAAGTATTAATCCCATAAAAAGTTACAAAAATTGTTAAAATTATAATCGCAACACCAATAACAATGTTCTTTATGTCCATAAACTAACAAATCATAAAACATTTATAAACCTTGTCAATCATAAAATTTTATGACATACGAAAAACTCCTTGAAGAAGCTTATAAAAAAGTTAAGCAAATTAATATCTCCAGCGACAGGTTTGAGATTCCAAAAGTGCAGGGGCATTTTGAAGGAAGAAAAACTGTCTTGACAAACTTTTTTCAGATTGCTTCCCATATAGGAAGACAACTAGAGCATTTTCAAAAATTCATGTTAAGAGAACTTGCAACTTCCGGACAAAAAGAAGGGGACCGGCTTGTTTTAAATAATAAAGTCCCAAGCGCAAAGATAAATCAAAAAGTAGAGCAATATGTAAAAGAATTTGTTTTGTGCAAAGAGTGTGGAAAACCAGACACTGAATTGATTAAAGAAGACAGACTATCGTTTGTTAGATGTCTAGCTTGCGGAGCAAAACATAGTGTGCGTAGCAAGATTTAAACAATTATTATGTTTTGTAGAGCTACAGAGCCAAGCAATTACACGAGATATTATTCCGAAGGTAAAAATAAGAGTTTGAGAGTGATTGGGAGTAAAAACATTCAGTTAGAAGTAAGATTTAAACAAAAGAATATTTTTGACTGGTTTGCAAATAAAATACTGTATTAAAAGAAAAATCTAAATCTTTATAAAACAAAATTCCCTTAGGATTTAAAGAGATTCACTGAATCTATAATTAAATTGGAGGTAAAAAAATGACAGTAAAAGGATATTGTGTAAGATGCAAAGAAAAAGGTGTCCCAATGAAAGACCCGGTAATTAGCAAAACTTCAAGAGGGGGATTCATAGCAAAAGGAATTTGTACTAAATGTAACAAAACCAAAATGTGTGCTATGATGTCAAAGGACAATGCAGAAAAAGCTATCAAAGATGGAGAAGCTAAAAAAGGGTATTAATTTTTATTTAAAAAAGTTTATTAACTAATTCTTATTTTATTTTTTATTATATTTGTAACGAAGTTCGATTAAAAGTTGTTAAATGAAATAATATTTTAGTGTGCTCAATGGAAATCTTTAATAATGTATGTAATTATAATATAATATGAAAGTTATTTTATACATGGCAATAACAGCAAATGGATATATTGCTAAAGAAAATAATGAAACTCCTTGGTCTAATGAAGAATGGAAAAGTTTTTCTGAAAAGGTAAAAGAGATTAAAAATCTCATAATTGGTAGGAAAACTTTTGAAATTATGGACAAAGAAAAGGAATTTCAAAAAATAGGTAATCCATTCACAGTTATCGTTTCTAATAAAGAAGAAAATAGTTTTAATTTTGTAAATTCTCCTGAACAAGCAATCAATTTATTGAAACAAAAAGGTTTTTCAAAAATACTTGTTGCAGGAGGAGGAATGCTAAACTCATCATTTATGCAAAAAGGTTTAGTTGATGAAATTTATCTTGATGTTGAACCTTTTTTCTTTGGAAAAGGAATTAAGCTTTTTGCAAACAATGATTTCGAAACAAAATTAGAATTATTAGAAACAAAACAACTTTCAAAAAATACAATACAATTACATTATAGGATTCTTAAATAACGCACACTAAAATATTACTCTGCGGTTTTTCCTTCAGAAAAATCCTCGGGGACGTCTTGCAGACTTCTTCACCCAAATTTGGCTACGCCAAACTTCTCTTAATCCCGATGTTATATTCAATTGTAGGGTAAATTTTCAAAAAAGGGTGCCGCCTTAGTGCTCCGGACAAATAGTCAAACCTTTCAGTTTTGAATTTTTATTTAGAAATAATCTTATTTTGAACTTTCAACAATTTTATCAATAGTATTAGCTGTTTCTTTCCCTCCAACAGCATTAACAAGTGATTTTCTTTGAGGGTTCAGATCCAATGCTTTTATTTGCGCCATTAACTTATTTCCTGCTGTTAATGAGTCATCGCTAGAATCATAAACAGGGTTACATGAAACTATTGGACGACAATACTTTCCTTC
>JAUWPB010000032.1 GCA_030611805.1 Nanobdellota archaeon
TCTCCATCACAATTCAATCCTTCAAACATTTTTTCATATCCTAAATCAGAACATTTTTGAAAAAGACGGGAACTGCTTGTTTCAACATTTTCAGAACCAGTTTCAATAACATTAGTAATAACAACCCAAACTCCGCCAGTCGCAACCAAGACCAACGCCACAATAATTAGCATTGTTATGATGCCTGATATTCCTCTTTTATTCATTAGAAAATAAAAGATGAGAGGTTTATAAAATTATTTTTTATAATAAATAATATAAACTTCTTGAATTTTATTTATGTATGGGAGAAGTTTCATACAAAGAGCAGAGAATAAGAAAAATAACTCAGTTGTATTATTCAAGGCAGGATGTGCAAAAGGCGATGTTGGAGTTTTCTAAAAACAGGGAGATTTGCCCGAGGTATTTTGAAGGTTTTGGGAAAAGACCAGACTCTCTGCAATATCCCGGAGATATTTTTGAGTTAGTAAAAAAAGGAGCCACTTCTTTTCATTGTTCAGAAGAAATCTGGGCAGACCCTTTGGAAATAATTACCGGAATGAATGAGAAACAGTCAGATGAATTAAGAATCGGATGGGATTTGGTAATTGACATTGATTGCAAATGGATTGATTATAGTAAAAAAGCAGCCCAGGCAATTATAAAAACCTTAAATCAAAACGGGGTTAAAAATATAGGGGTGAAATTTTCCGGGTCTAAAGGATTTCATATAATTGTTCCATGGAAGGCTTTTCCAAAACAAATTGCAGGACAAGAAACAAAAAATCTTTTCCCGGAACTTCCAAGAAAAATTGTATCTTACATTAGGTCTGAATCTGAAAAGCAAATGAAAAAATCCCTTCCCGAAGATTTTTATGAACACTTCAGGAAAGCTAAAATAAAAAAAGGAATAAAATGCAAAAAGTGCCACGAGATAGCAGATAAATATAATTTAATTGAACTATATTGTGATTTTTGCAAACAAGGAGAACAAAAAAAAATTAATGAAGATGTTATTCAGAAAAAATATTTTTGTCCGATGTGCAAGAGGGAGCTTGAAATTAAGAATCCAAGAGAAATTTTAGAATGTCAAAAATGCGGGGTTACTTCAAAAGAAAATCCAGATAATTTTTCCCAGACAATTGAAATAGATTTGTTTGAATTAATGGGTTTAGATATTATTCTTGTTTCTCCAAGACACCTTTTTCGTATGCCTTACTCTCTTCATGAAAAAACAGCTTTGGCAAGTATGGTCCTGCTTCCGGAAGAGATTGATGATTTTGAATTAAAAAACGCAGGTCCCATGAAGGTAAAAATAAGAAATTTTATGCCGGATGCAGAAGAAGGTGAAGCAAAAGAATTAGTGATGCAGGCACTTGATTGGGATAAAGAAACCCAGCTGAGACAAGCACCTTCGCAGGAAAAAATAACCGGAAAATATGCGGATTATAAACCAATCCATCTCAAAAATCTGTCTGAAAAAAATTTTCCTCCGTGCATTCAAAAAATATTAAAAGGACTTGCAGACGGAAAAAAAAGAGCCTTGTTTGCGTTGATAAATTTATTTCGTTCAGTTGGGATGGAAAAAGAAGAATTAGAAAAAAGAATTTATGACTGGAATAAAAAAAATAATCCCGTCCTAAATGAGGGCATTCTCAAAGCACAACTTTCCTGGAGCTATAAAAAGAAACCAATGATGCCTTCAAATTGCAAGGAATTTTATCAGGGAATCGGGGTTTGCCTTCCGGATAATTTTTGCAAGTTCATTAAAAACCCTGTAAACTATGTTGTGAGAAAAAATTTTTTAGAAAATAAAAAAGTGAAAAGGAAAGATAATTTTAAAAAGTAGAATTAATCTAACTTCAAATCATACAATGTTTTAATTTCATCTTCTGTTAATGCCCTGTTAAAAATCATTGGTTCGTCTATTGTGCCGTTGAAATAGCCAATTCCCCCACTCGCTCCTATGAGAGCAGAAGCACTAGCTACAGAATAGCCAAAATCAGACGCATCTATGAAACCTTTATTTATACCATCAACATAAAGAGTAATATTTGTTCCATCAAATGTTGCTGTCAGATAGTGCCAGCCCTGCAATACATTTACTCCACTATTAATACCGCCTTTAGGGGCAGTCCCATTCCCATACCTGATGACAGCCTGACCTATACTATTAACATGAATCAAAAACCCGCTACTATATCCATTTGAATAGCTCGGATGGTAAATTGCCCTATAATTAGCAGCTCCAGACAACGCATAAACCCAAACTCCTACTGTCCATTTGGCAGGCTTCAAGCTCTCATCATTCCCATAATCAACATAATCATCAACACCATCAAACTCATAAGCCTGTCCAAACTTTCCACCAGCCCAAGAACTGCAGGTGAAAATCATATTTCCTGGTTTTGAACATCCAACATGACAATCTCCACAATTCCCATTGTTATAGGTTACACTGCATGATGTATCTTCGATTATGCATGTTCCGCAATCTATGCCCCCTCCTCCGTTACAATTAGAACAACCTTCACCATAAGTTGAAGAATAAGACTCAATTGTGGAGCCCGAATCACATGTTAAATTGATTGTACCCCCTTCATTGACACTTGCAGACTCAACTCCTCCATTCAATGCTCCGTCATTCCCCCCAATCTCATCATTTGCATTTCCTTCAAACCTCCACCATGAAACTGCACCTAAACTTTCAAGTAATTCCTTATCACTTTTTGCATCCCCAGT
>JAUWPB010000006.1 GCA_030611805.1 Nanobdellota archaeon
TAAAAAGAAAGTATGGAAGTTGTATTCTTAGCAAATCTTTTGCAACCCAGAAAAAAGAATTGTTGTTTAGAATAATTGCTTATAATATTGACAGGAAAATAATTCTATCTGCTTTGGTGATTATAGGAATTCACCAAAGCCGGAATTATTATTGCGTACGAATATACCTTAGAAATTCCTAATCCAGGACATGGGGCAGATGAGATTTTAATTTCTATAGATGGTTTTACAATGACTTTACAGGAAGCAATAGATAATGATTTCCTTGTTGATGGTGCTCTGGCTCCGACACAAGAATACACCACAGAAATTTCAGGGGCTTACCAGACTAGAAATGAGATTTATGTTTCTGTCGAAGGTGCTGAAATGAGTTTGCAAAATGCTGTTAATGGAGGAGAGTTTTGTTGTGCTTGTGCTTTGACTACTTGTGTTGGAAACACCTGTAGTGATTTAGGGACTAATCAAATTTGTCAAGGAACTAAACCTGCTGTAGATGGGGGATGGAGCAGTTGGTCAGGATGGAGTGCTTGTTCTGTTTCATGTGGGGGTGGAACTCAAACAAGAACATGCACTAATCCGGTACCTTTGTGCGGGGGAGCAGATTGCGCCGGAGCTTCTACAGAAACACAAAGTTGCAATACGCAGTCGTGTTGCCAGGGATTATTATGACTGGGCAGGAACTTGCAGTAGTTTTTGTGCAAGTAAAGGGGGGAGTGCAGTGAGGATTGGGTATCATTTGGAGTTAAATACACCACCGCCATGTATAAATTCTTATGAAAGTTTTCAGACAGGGGGAGACGGGGTAGAAGGTCATAAACATTGTTACAGTGCATTAATAAGATTTTTGACCTGTACCACTACAACAATGTGTCGCTGTTCGTGCCCATAAAAAATTATTTTTTCAATTTTTCTTTAAGGATTTTTCTTGTTGTTTCAAAATCAGCCCTTTTATTTGATAACCTCATGACTTGTCCAATCAAGAAATTCAAAGATTCTTTTTTACCTGATTTGTAATCTTCAACAGCTTTTTTATTTTCTTTTATAATTTGTTTGCAGATTTTTTCTATTTCTTTTGTTCCTGAAATTTGAGAGTGTTCTTTAATTTTTGGAGAGCTTGATTTTTCCTTCCAACTTCTTAAAATATCTTTTGCATTTAATTCAGTTATAAATCCCTTTTCAATCTTTTTAAGTAATTCGATAAAGTGTTCTGGTTTTATTTCAACATCTTCTAATTCTTTTTTATTATAATTCAGAACACTAAGAAGTTCTTCAGTTACCCAGCGAACTGCAAGTTTTGGATTTGTTTTTTCAATTATTTTTTCAAAGAATTCCACAACCTCAAATTTTTTTGTTAAAACTTCTGCAGAGCTTTTTTTTATTTTATATTTTTTAATAAGTTTTTTCAATTTTTCATGAGGAGTTTCTGGTAATTCAGATTTTATTTTTTCTACCCTTGATTTTTCAATTTTAATTACTGGCAAGTCAGGTTCTGAAATAAATCTGTAATCCTGAGCTTCTTCTTTTGTTCTCATTTTAATTGTAATTCCTTTGGTTTCCTCAAACATTCTTGTCTCTTGTATTTTGGGAAGTTCTTTTTGTTGTCTTTGAATTTCATAAGCAATTGCTGTTTTGATATTTTTCAAACTGTTTATATTTTTAATTTCAATTCTTTTTCCCCCTGAAACAGAAATATTCACGTCTGCTTTTATCCCGACGTTTTTATCAATTGCTTTTATATAATTTAAAGTTGATATTAATTGTTTTAACCATGCAATCACTTCTTCAGAATTTTTGAAATCTGGTTCTGTTACAATTTCTATTAATGGGCTTCCGGAACGATTATAATCTATTTCTCCTGTTTTTGGATTCCATGCAGCAGGATCTTCTTCAAGATGTGCTTCTGTAATTTTTATCCCTAAAAATTTTCCTTTTTCTCCAACAGGAATTGCGTAAGGTCCTGAAATTGTATTTTGATAACCTTTTGGCAAGTCAGGCCAGTCATAATGTTTTCTGGCCCATACAAGTTTTTTATTTATTTTACATCCCAATATCAGTGCAATTTGAATTACTTTATTCATTGCTTTTTTATTTGGCAATAGTGGTTTAGCGCCCGGCATTCCGCAGCATGTTGGGCAGATATTTGTGTTTGGTTTTGAATATTTTAGACCGTGTTCTGATTTACATTTGCAGAAAAGTTTTTCATTACTTACAATATAACCATGAATCTCTAAACCTATTTTTGTCATATTAATAAAAAGAAACAAGGTTTATAATATTTTTCAGAAGAAAAATGTGGGGTTAAAAATTAATTAATTTATTCTAAAGGCACTTTTAATTTTTCAAGCAATCCTAAAAAACTTTTTGATTCGGCTTTATGATTTTTCCAATCATTTACAACTTCATTAAAATAATTTTTATTTAAACCAATATTTTCAGATAAACTTTTAATGTCATAACAATCATTAACTAACCTCAATAAAGCTATCTTTTTAGGAGATACTTCTAAAGACCTTGAAGTAATTTCGTTTCTTAATTTTCTTGAAAAATTTCTTAGAGATTTTACAGAAACTTCTTTTGGAGTCCATATATTATATTTTTCTGAAAATAAAAGGGCTCTGTGAAGTTTAGTTACAACTAAATCCTCCGGACTTAAAACTCCATAATTAAGCCCCTCTTTTGAAATAGTTCTTTGATTAGAAATTTCTCTTCCTAAAGAATTTTTGATTCTCTCAAAATAATTTTTTGAGAACCTAGGGTGTTGTATTAAAAATGAATCTTTTTTATTTCCAAAAGTAATTTCAAAAACCTGCCCTTTCTTATGAAAATTTATGTTATAATTTTGATTTTTTAAATAACTAACTAAAGGCTTACATAACTCTTTAAATTCAGATATACATCCTTTCCAATACAAAGTAAAATCTAAATCAATAGTTCCTCTATGCAATCTTTCTGGAATATAACTCTGCACAGCCATACCTCCAGCTATTCTCCCGGCAGTTTTCCCTTTCAATTTGTTAATTGCTATAATAGAATCTTTAACTATTGTATCTTCTAATTTATGTTGAGTTAAATGGAATGGTTTCATTATCAAACATCTATTTTTTAAGCATATTTAAATCTTTCTATTATGTAACTCCTATTAAGTTATAACCAATCTCAATCAAAGTCGTAACATTTATAACTTTCATTATATAATTAAATCTATGAAAAAAGAGGCAAAAAAAGGGGCTAAGAACCACAAAACAATTAATCCTATTTTTAGAATCCCAAAAACAGCCGGACAAAAAGCAGCAGACTGGATTGCCAAATGGGCAGGGAGTTGGACTTTTATAATTGGGTTTTTTATTTTTATAGGAATTTGGATGGGGACGAATGGGATTTTTGTTTTGAAATATATTAAGGGAGATTTGGTTGATCTTTATCCATTTATTTTATTAAATTTAGCTTTGTCGTGTTTGGCGGCTATTCAAGCTCCTGTTATTTTAATGAGCCAGAATAGACAAGTTCAGAGAGATAGAATAAAAGCAGAATTTGATTATAAGATAAATAGAAAAGCAGAGCAGGAAATTAGAGAAATAAGAAATTTGTTGTTGAGGAAGAGGTATAAGAAGTGATTAATCTCTGGTTTTAAAATAATCAATTGTTTCTTTTAATCCTTTTTCTAAACCATAATCTAATTGCCAACCGGAATTAATTAATTTAGTTGCATCAAGACAACTCCTCATCTGCTCACCTTTAATTATTGGACCATAGAGTTCTTTAACATCTGAATTCATCCCATCCACAATTTTTCTAAAAATTTCATTAACACTAGTTTCTTTTCCAGTACCTACATTGAAAATTCCTGAAAGATTCAAAGCTAAAATGTTCGCTTTAACAACATCCTTGACATAAATATAATCTCTTGTCTGATTTCCTGAACCATTTATTATTGGTGTTCCACCAGAAAGAATTTTCTTTATAAAAATAGCTACAACTCCAGCCTCTCCTTTGCTGTTTTGCCTTGGCCCATAAACATTACTATATCTCAAAGATACAGAGTCTAAACCCTGAACATTCTTGTAAAAATTCAGATATTTTTCTATTGATAATTTTGCTATTCCATATGGAGACATTGGAACTTTTTTCTCTGTTTCAGGTGTTGGAATTTTACAATCATCTCCATAAATCGCCCCCCCTGTAGAAGAAAAAATTATTTTTTTAACATCATATTTAACACAACAATTTAAAATATTAAGAGTTCCGCTAATATTTATATCTGCATCTTCTATGGGGTTTTTAATAGATTCTCTCACATTCATTTGCGCTGCCAAATGAAAAACATAATCTGGCTCCTCTTTTTCAAAAATCTCTGAAATTTTCTCGTCCCTTATATCTGTTTCACAAAATTTTGCCTTATTATTTAAATTCTTTTTGTTTCCTGTTGACAAATTATCTATAACTATTGTTTCCAATCCTTTATCAACAAGAGTATCAACCAGCCAAGAACCAATAAAACCCGCACCACCAGTCACTAATACTTTTGCCATATAAAATTGTCAAAAAGAAGATTTATAAAATTTATCTATCACTACTCTAACCTATTATTCAATTCATGACGAACATTCTCTAACATTTTTTTCTTCACAATTTCTTTATCTTTTGCCCATTCTTTATGCCCTAAAATCCAGCCCAACTTAATCAAGGCTGTTTCACTTAACATATCCTCTAAATAGATAATTCCGGTTTTCATTAATTCCCTTCCGTTAGAATAAACCAATGGGTCAAGCCGCCCATAAATAGTCTGGGCAGCAGCGCAAATAATTAATCCTTTTTCCTGAGCTTCTTTAAGTTTTTTTATCCAGCTTTTTCTTGCCCTTTTTGTGGGGGCATGTCCAAGTCCGCTCATTTCTAAAATAATTCCTTTATATTTTTTCTTCAGATAAAAATCCAGAATTTCAGGGTCTTGCCCGGGATAAACTTTAACTAAAGCAACTTTGTCTTCAAATTTAACATCAAGTTTTACCTTACTTTTATTTCTTAAATTATAATCTGAAATCATTACTATGCTATCAGAGAAAATTTTAGCAAAAGGTTTGGCATTAACAGTTTTAAAAGCATCTCTTTTTGAAGAGTGCATTTTTCTAACTTTAGTTCCAGGCATGGCATGACAAAAATCATCATTTGAGGAAGCGTGTCCGACAAGCATAACTTCTGCAATATCTGAAATTGCTGCCAGAGTACTGCATTGTAAATTTAAATTAGCGTCGCTACTTGCCCGGTCAATACTTCTTTGACTGTATGTTAAGACAACTGGTTTATTTAAATTTTTGAGAAAAAAACTCAAGGCAGCAGAGGTGTAATGTAAAAAGTCAGTTCCATGAGTGATGATTAATCCTTTTATGTTTGAATCATTCAAGAGTTTTTCAGCAACTCGTGCAATTTTCTGCCAGTCTTTAAAATCCATATCTTCTGAGGCTTTCATAAATGGGATTTCAATTTTCACAACATTAACTTTTTCAAAAATTCCCGGATAATATTTAAACAAACTCTCTGGGGAATCAAGCCAGTCAACTCCTCCTTTTTTAGGATTTAAACGTGCAGCAATTGTTCCGCCTGTAATAATCATTGCAATATTTGGTTTATCTTTGTCTTTTTTTATTACAATATCTTCCTTTTTTTCTAAACCTTTTTCAATAAACTTAATCTCTAAAATATCTTTTTTATTAAATCCAATATTATAACCTGAATCTAATTTAAGCAAAATAATTCCTGGTTCAGGGTTTTCTAAAAGAATTCCAGTATATGTCTTTTTAACCAAAACAACTTTAATTTTATCCCCTGATTTATGGCTCTGTTTTTCCATGATAAATAAAAAGAAAGGGTGTATAAAAATGTTATTAAATTTTTGATATTCTTAACAGTTCTTTTAATGCAATTGGGAGTTCTTTAATCTTACTGCTTTCATCAAAATGTCCTTTGTTTTTTTCAATAATAACTTTAGCAGATAATTTTTCTTTAAAAAGTTCTTTATTAGTCAAAGGAACATAAGGGTCATTATCTGATAGTATGCAGACAAATTTATCTGTATGTGATTTTACTTTAACCCAATCAATCGGGGTGTCAACCCATGGTCTTACAATTTCTATAACTTCTTCACTTTCTTCCTCAATAGTTTGTTTATCTAAATGCATCCATGGAGCAATAAAAATAACTCCTCCAATTTTAATATTATTATCCAAAGTTTCCAGATATCTTAAAACAGCTTGACAGCCAATACTATGTCCTATAAAATATGTATTTTTATCAGGATTTATTGCAATTTCCTTTATCTTTGAAACCCAGGGTTTTATCTTTGGTTTATCTGTGTCCGGCATTTCTGGAACTACAACGTCAAATCTTTTTTCTTCTAACTTTTTCTTTAACCATTTATGTAGGGGTTCTTTTGGGCTTCCTTCCCAACCATGAATAATAAAAACTCTTTTCATAATAAAGATAAAATAAAAGAGTATAAAAAATTAATGATTAAAAGAATTATAATGAGTTATGACTTCTTAAGAGTAACAGATAGAAAGATTTATAAAAGGCAAATTTGTTGAGAGAACATGGAAAGAAGTCCAATGATACATAGAATTAATAAAGAAAATGGAATAGAAGATTATGCTAAAATGTTTAAACGAGGCGCTTTAATTTTTTGTTTATTATCTTCAATGTATTTTGGCCAAAGTGTCTTAAAAGGTTTAGGAGAAATTGAGAATCAGCAAATGGCAAGAGAAAGCGGAGTTCCTTCTGTTGAACAAAGTTATGTAGGTTATATGTGCTTAGGAGCCAAAAATCTTGCAGAAAAAGTCTATTCTATCTTAAAATAAACTTGAATTCTAAAACTTAATAGAGTAACATAAAATTTCTGCCAAAACATTTTTCTCTTAAAAAATATTATAAACCTTGTTTCTTTTTGTTTTATATGGATGAATTTGATTATGAAAAGTTGGGATTTAAGTGCGGGCTTGAAATCCATCAGCAATTAGATACTAAAAAGTTATTTTGTAATTGCCCTTCTTTGTTAAGAAGAGATGAACCTGATTTTGAAATTAGAAGAAAATTACACGCTGTTGCCGGAGAGTCAGGCGAAATTGACAAGGCCGCGATTTATCAGGCATCTTTGGATAAGGAATTTGTTTATCAGGGATATGATTCTACTTGTTTAGTTGAGTTGGACGAGGAGCCGCCGCATGAGATAAATAAAGAAGCTTTGAAAATTGCATTGCAGATAGCGTGTTTGTTAAATTGCAAAGTTGTCCCAATAACTCAGGTCATGAGAAAGGTTGTTATTGATGGCTCCACTACTTCTGGATTTCAAAGAACTGTTTTAATTGCGAGAGACGGTTATTTAGAAACAGAGCAAGGGAGAGTTGGAATTGATTATATTTATTTAGAGGAAGATGCTGCGAGGATTGTTGAGAGAGAGAGAGGCAAGGCAGTTTATAAGTTAGATAGATTGGGTATTCCTCTTGTGGAGATTGTTACTGCACCTGATGTGAAAACTCCTGAACAGGCGAAAGAGGTTGCACTTGAGATTGGAGATGTTTTAAGAAGTGTTAAAGTTCGAAGAGGGATTGGCACAATTAGACAGGATGTTAATGTTTCTGTTCGGGGAGAAAACAGAGTTGAAATTAAAGGAATGCAGGATATGAATGTTTTTATTAAAGCAATTGAAAATGAGATTGAACGGCAGGTAAAATTATCTGATGATAAAAAACCTGTGAAGATGGAAGTGCGAAATGTTTTGCCTGATGCTACGACAAAATTTATGAGGCCTCTTCCGGGAAGTGCGAGAATGTATCCTGAAACTGATTTGCCTTTGTTAAAAATCTCCAGAAATTTTATCAATGATGTTAAAAAAACTTTACCAAAATTAAGAAGTGATATTGAAAAAGAGTTGAAAAGTAAGGGGTTAAATCAGGAGATGATTAAATTATTGTTTAAGCAGAATAAACTTGAAGAGTTTAGAGAACTCTTAGAGGTTATGGATGAGCCGCAATTAATTGGGAAGATTCTTTTGATTTTTCCAAAGGAGATCGCAAGGCACGAGAAAATATCTCTTGCAAAATCAGACAAAATTTTGAATAAGGATATTTTAATTTTTATTGTTGAATCATTGAAAAAAAAGAAGATTTCTGAAGCGCAGATTAAACATGTTTTGGAAAGAATTATTAAAGGAGAGGATTTTAAAGAGGCTGTTGTGTTTGAAAAACAAGATATTAATGTTATTGAGGAAAAAATTATGAAGATAATGAAGGGTAAGCCAGGGCTTTCAGAAAAAGCTTATATGGGTTTGATAATGAAAGAGTTTAAAGGAAAGATAGACGGGAAAAAGGCCGTGGAAATTATTGGGAAGTATGTGAAGTGAAAAGATAGATTAAAAGAATTTAAATATTAACAAAATAAAGAAATAATATGAAACTGAATTTAAAAAACAGGATTTTAATCAAGGAAGTTTTTGAGGGCAGGAAAAATAAAGCAGAGATTGCCGGATGGGTGCATAATACCCGGGAGTTGGGAAAAATAAAGTTCCTTCTTTTAAGAGATGTTTCTGGATTGATTCAGGTTACTGCTGTGAAAGGAAAAGTTAGGGAAGATATTTTTAAAATTCTTGACAAGATTCCAAGAGAATCTGTTGTGCATATTAAAGGGATTGTTAAAGATTCAAAACAGGCGCCTGGGGGAAAAGAGATTGTTCCGGATGAGATTGAAATTATTAGCAAGGCAGAAGATTTGCCGATTGATGTTTCTGAACATTCAAAGACAGAATTGCCGAAGAGACTGGATTATCGGTTTTTGGATTTGCATAGGACAAGGACTCAGGCGATTTTTAAAATTCAGTCCACGATTGGGTCTTCGTTTAAGAATTATTTTGTGGACAAGGGTTTTACTGATGTGCATTTGCCTTCGCTGATTAGCACAAGTTCTGAAGGCGGAACTGAGTTGTTTGAGGTAAATTATTTTAATAAGAAAGTGTATCTTGCGCAGAGTCCTCAGTTGTATAAGCAGATGCTTGCGTGCGCAATGGAGAATATTGTGACTATTGCTCCTGTTTGGAGAGCAGAAAAGCACAACACTGTTCGGCATGTGAATGAGTGTCGGCAGATGGATATTGAAATGGCTTTTGCAGATGCGAAAATTGTTTTGAAGGAGATGGAGGGAGTTGTAAAACATATTGTTGGGGAAGTTATTAAGAAAAATAAGGCAGAGTTGGATTTGCTTGGGGTTAAATTGAAAGTGCCGAAGATAAAGTATATGACATTTAAGGAAGTTGCTGAACTGATGAAAAAGCAGAAGGTTGAGATGAAAGATGATGATTTGACAGGGGAAGCAGAGAGAAAGCTTGACGAGTTGTTTTCAGACACAATGGTTTTTGTTTATGACTGGCCTATGAAAGGGAAGCCATTTTATATTATGCCCAAGGGAGAAGATTCAAATGCAAGGTTGAGCGAGGGTTTTGATGCTATTTACAAAGGAATGGAAATTTGTTCTGGAGGACAGAGGATTCATATTCCTGAACTTTTGGAAAAGATGCTGAAGGCAAATGGTTTGAATCCAAAAGATTTCAAAAGTTATATTGATAGTTTTAGATTTGGCGCTCCGCCTCATGCAGGATGGAGTATTGGAATTGAAAGATTTACATACGCACTTCTTGAACTGCCGAATATCAGAGAAGCGTGTTTGTTTCCGAGAGACAGAGACAGACTTACTCCGTAGGTTTTTAAATTAAGATTTCTTGAGGAAGTTATGAAAATATTAGTAATAGGAGATTTTCATGGAAAGTTTCCCAAGAAATTAAAAGATAAAGTTAAAAAGATTAAATTCTTGAAATAATCATGAAAAAGAAACCATATACTTGGGAAGAGATTAGGGAATTTTTAAGAAAAGAACTTGGGAAAACAAAGCATATTATGACTTTTGGAACAATTGGGTCTTGTAATGTTGAGCGAGATATTGACACAATTATAACTAAAAAACCTAAATCAAAATCTTCTTTATTTTATGAGGAGATGCATGGTATTTTTGATAATCTTAATTATCATTTAAATAAAAAATATGGAGTTCAATGTATTCGTTTTTATCAATGTGAACCCGAATTTTTAACTCTTTCAAATTTTCAGAAAAATGATTTAGCTATTCACGCACTGGTATATACTTCTTACAAACAAATTAGGGAAGATTGGGAAAGGTCTCTTTTGCCAGGAGAAAATATTAAAGGAATTTTGGAAAAAAATTATAATTGTTTATTAGGTTCTGTGAAAGATTTATTTTCTAAAGATTTTCAAGATGACTCTTATTCTTCAATGTTTTATTATATTCAAGTATATGATAGGATTAATTCAAATTATTCAGAAAAATTTTTAGTTGAAATTATGAATTTTTATTATGATTTTGTATTTACTAAAAGATTAGGATTGAAAGCACCTATTGCTAAAAACAAAAAAGATGTTAGAAAATATTTTTACCAACTTTGTGATATTGTGGATAAATTAAATGCTAAGAAAAGCAAATAATCTTATAAACTAATTCTTCTTATTTCTATCATGGATTTCCTATTTCACAAAGTTTTTAAGAATGAAAACATTTAAATATCTATAAACTTATACAAATGTATAAATAAAAATACAATTGTATAATATGTTAGATAATAAAGAAAAGATTTTGAAGGTTTTTTTTGATAGTCCTACTAAAGTGTTTCATATTAGGGAAATTGCCAGAAAAACTAAATTAAATCCTAATACTGTTTTAAATCTTCTTGCTGATTTAATAAAAAATAAAATAGTAAAACGGGAAAAGAAAAAACATCTTGTAAATGTTTCTGCTTTGGTCAATGAAAATTTTCAAAGATTAAAAAGAGTTAATAATTTGAAGGTTCTTTATGATTCCGGGCTTGTTGATTTTTTAGTGGATAAGTTTAGCCCTGAAGCTGTTTCTGTTATGGGGAGTTATTCTTGGGGCGAAGATATAGAAAATAGTGATGTGGATATTGTGGTTGTTTCCAGTAAGGAAAAAATACTTGATTTATCTAAGTTTGAGAAGAAAATAGCCAGAAAGGTGCATTTGATTGTAGTAGATTATAAAACTATTTCCAAAGAGTTTTACATAAATTTAATAAATGGGGTTGTGTTGTATGGATATCTAAATAAGAAGTAAGATGAAACCTTTTGAATATTATTTGCGTAGTGAATTGGTTAAAAAATCCCGGAAAGATGTAGAGAGAGCAAGATTCTTGATTAAAGATGCTAATGGAAGAATAGATGACTTGAATTTAATTGACATGGAGAAGCTTCCGAAAATATTTTTTGAATATACTTATGATGCTTTGAGAGACCTTTGCGATGCGGTTTTGCTTTTAGACGGGTATAAATCTTTTTCTCACGAAGCTTCAATTGTTTATTTGTCAAAAAAAGGTTTTGATGTTGCGACCCTTGGGAAGTTTGATAGATTTCGGTATAAGAGAAATGGTTCTAAATATTATGGTGTGCCTATAACGGTAATGGATGCAAAAGATATAAAGGAGTTTTACTTGGAAATAAAAAAGAAATTAAATAAAATTTTGAACAAGATATAATGGATTTCCTATTTCACAAAGTTTCTGAAAAAGAAAAGCAAGAGATTAAAGAGCAGGCAAAGGGCATAATGGATAGTTTTTCCAGAAAGCTTTCTAAGATTGATAAGAAGATGGCAGAGCCGTTGATTGAGAGAGATAAAGGAGAACGTGAAGAAGGGGTTGGTCTGGTTTGTGATAATGAGTTTAGAAAAATTATGTTTGAGAACGCGCCTGTGAAAAATGATGATTTTATAATTGCGGAGAAAAAATCATGGTAATGATAGATGCTCATTTACATTTAGGTTCAATTCCTTCTGGAAAAAAGAATTGGGGGAGTTTCACAGAATATAAAAAAATAGCGAAGAAGATTGGAATTGAAAAATATTGTGTTGTTCCAATAGGATTGCCTAAAAATTTTGCTGACAAAACAACCCCAGATAATAATTCTATTTTAAAAGAAGCAGAAAAAAATAAATCTCTTATTCCTGTTTATTGGTTTAATGTTTTTGATTTGCCAAAAAGTGTTGATGAAAGATATAAGGCAATAAAATTACACTCTGATATTGGGAAAATAGATATTGATAATAAAAGAGTTGTGAATTTTGTTAATAAGATTAATCTTCCTGTTTTTGTTCATACAAATGAGAGTAAGGAATATACAAGTTTAGGTAAAGTTTCTAAACTAGCGAAAAAAGTTGAAGTGCCTGTTATTGCTGTTCATTCTGGTTCTGTTACTGGAACATTTTTTAAATTAGATAATTATGAGTTTCCAGATAATGTTTATTTTGAAACTTCAGGCATTCAATATTCTGTGATACTTAAAAAAATTTATGAAAGATTTGGGGCAGAGAGAATTATTTTTGGGAGTGATTATCCTTTTGGAGACCCAAGGGTTTCTTTAGCAATGATTGATACACTAGAAGCGTCAAAAAAAGAATATAAATTAATGACTGAAGGAAACATAAAAAAGATTTTAAAATTAAAATGAAAGGTAAATTTATTAAATTAATTGTAACAAGTAATGATGAGTTTAGATACCATTATACACTTAAGAAAGATGAAAATTTTTTTAAAAATTTTCCTTTTTTTTGTAATGATTTAGGAATTGATTTAGATTGGTTTAGTGATTGGAGTCCAAGGAAACCAAATGATAAAAAAATAAAGGGATTAATTAAACAGAGAATTGATAAATCAGAATATGTTAGTGATAAGGGTTTTCATATAGACATCTTTTATGGAAAAAATAATGTTGGATTAATCATCATAACTAAGAAAAAAAAGAAACTTGTTGAAACTGTTGAAAAATACTTTCGTTTTGAGGGGGAGAAACTAAAATGAAAACCCTCCAAAAACTAAAAAAATACTTGGTAGAAATAAAAAAGAACGACAAATCTGGGAAAAAAATAAATGCATTTCTTCAGTTAAATCCTGATGCTGTTGAACAGGCAAAAAAAATTGACTCTAAAAAGAAAAAAGGAAAACTTGCGGGCAAAATAATCGCTGTTAAATCAAATATAAATGTTAAGGGTTTGAATGCTTCATGCGCTTCAAAGACTTTGGAAAATTATAAATCCCCTTATGATGCCACAATAATTAAGAAAATAAAAGAAGAAGATGGTTTGATTATTGGGATGACTAATATGGATGAGTTTGCTTGCGGTTGGAGTGGGGAGACTTCTGCTTTTGGTCCGACAAAAAATCCTCAGGCTTTGGATTTAGTTGCAGGAGGTTCTTCATCAGGAAGTGCAGCCTCGGTATCAGCAGAATTCTGCGACATGGCTTTGGGTTCAGATACAGGAGGGAGTATAAGAGTGCCTGCTTCTCATTGTGGAGTGGTGGGAATTAAACCAACATATTCCAGTGTTTCAAGATATGGGTTGATTGATATGTGCATGAGTTTTGACCAGATTGGTTCGTTTGCAAAAAATGTTTTTGATGCGGGTTTATTGTTGAGTGTTATTCAAGGTAAAGATAATAATGATTCAATTTCTCAGGAAAGCAAGAAATTAAATCTTAAAGAAATTGAAAAAACTCCAAAAAACATAACAGTGGGGTTGCTTGATTTTCCTATTAGTGATAAAAAGATTCAGGAGTTAATTGAGAAAAGAGTTGATGAAGCAGTTAGAAAATATAATTGGAAAATAAAAAAGATTAAGATACCTTATATTGATTTGGCAATTGCGACTTATTTTCCAATTGTTTATGTTGAGTTTTTTTCTGCAACAAGAAGATTTGATGGTCGGAAATATGGAAAAAGAATTGAAGATGTTGCAGGTCCGGAAGTTTTAAGAAGGATTTTAGGAGGAAGTGAAATCTCTCGGGCAGAACATCATGGAAGATATTATCATCTGGCATTGAAAGCGAAAAAATTAATAGAGGAAGAATTTGCAAAAGCATTTAAAGGCATTGATTGCATTATTTCTCCTGTGGTTCCAAGACTCCCTCATAAAATTGGAATTAAGATTTCTTCTGAAGAAATGTTTCAGTATGATGCTCTGACTTGCCCAATGAATATAGTTGGCAACTGTGCAATTTCAATTCCTGCTGGAAAAGTTGAAAACATTCCTGTGGGTATGCAGATAGTTTGTGATAAGTTTGAAGATGGAAAAATGTTGAGGATTGCCAGAAGTTTTGAGAAATTGTGATTAACCACCATAATCTTTATAAAATTCTTTCCTGTTTCTTAATCATGAAATATGACAAAAACCAAGTTCATTATGTGACTACTACAGTAATTCTTGTCAAAGACGGAAAATTTTTAATAGCAAAAAGAGCAGATTGGGAAAAGGCTTTTCCTGGAAAATGGACTGTCCCAGGCGGAAAGCTCGAGGTCTTGGATTATGCTCTTCGGGAGAAAGACACAGGTGTTCAATGGTATAATATCCTTGAAGATTTATCTAAAAAAGAGGTCAAGGAAGAAGTTGGATTAGAATTTAGGAATTTAAATTATGTTACAAGTTTAGTTTATATTCGGCCTGATAATATTCCTTCTTTGATTATAAGTTTGTGGGCAGAGCCTGTTGGAGAGGTCCTCGACGGACATGACTCTGGTGAGCCTAATGTTAAACTTTGCAATGCCTTGACAGAATATAAATGGGTTAGTTTAGAAGAAGCTAAAAATTATGACTTGATTGAAGGCATTTATGAGGAATTGGAAATTTTGGATAAGAAATTGAAAACCGGGAAGATGGATAAATGGGGAAAAAATACCCAAAATCTTTAAAAATCAATCTCAACTTCTTTTTACATGAAAATAGATGACCTTGAACTCAAATGGCTGGGACATTCTGGATTTTTGATTCAAAATTCGACACCGTCGGCGTATCCCGATAAATCTTCTACGAAGATTTTTACTAAGGGCAAGATAATTTATATTGACCCGTATAATATTAAAGATGATTCTGAAAAAGCTGATTTGATTTTGATAACTCATAGTCATTATGACCATTGCAGTGTCGCGGATATTAAAAAAATTATTAAAGAAGGGACAAAGATTTTGATGACTGCAGATTGTCAAAGCAAGATAGCAAGATTTGATGTTCCGATTAAAATGGAAATTATAGAGCCAGGGCAGGAATCGGTTTTTGGAAATGTTAAGATATCTGCTTTACCTGCTTATAATATTGACAAACCATTTCATGCTAAGGAGGAGGGTTGGGTGGGTTATTTGATAAAAATAAATGATGTTTTTATCTATCATGCCGGTGACACAGATGTTATTCCTGAAATGCAAAAGCTTACTGGTTATAAACAATCAGATAAAAAATTTATCGCTTTGCTCCCTGTTGGAGGAAGATTTACTATGAGTGCAGAAGAAGCTGCAGAAGCCACGAAATTAATAAAGCCGTCGCTGGCGATTCCAATGCATTATGGAAGTATTGTAGGCAGTGAAGAGGATGCCAATGAATTTATTGAACTATGTAAAGAAGAAGGGATTGATGCAAAGGTGTTGGAGAAATCTTAAAAGCAAATTAATTTAAATTGCATAAATCTAGTTAATACATGCAAAAAAAGAGGATAATTTTTACAGATTTGGATGGAACCCTGCTTGATGAAAAATATAGTTTTAAAAAAGCCCTACCTGCTTTGAAGATAATAAAAGAACTTGATATACCATTGATTATTTGTTCAAGCAAAACAAGAGCTGAAATTGAAGTATATAAAAAGAAATTAGATAATGGGCACGCATTTATTTCTGAAAATGGAGGAGCTATTTTTATTCCCTTGGATTTTTTTCATAAAAAAAACCATGGAAAATATAAAATAATTGAACTTGGAAAAAAATATAAAAGTTTAATTAGAATTTTTAAAAAAATAAAACAACAAATTCCTGTCAAAGGATTTTCAGATATGACAAGCAAAGAATTATCAAAGAATTCCGGGCTTAATTTAAAAGAAGCTAAACTATCTAAAAAAAGAGAATATGATGAAGCTTTTATTCTTGAAAATAAAAAAGATGAAAAAAAACTTCTGAAATTAATTAAAAAATATAAATTAAATTATACAAAAGGGGGAAAATACTATCATATTTTAGGAGACAATGACAAAGGTAAGGCAGTTAAAATATTATCAAAATTATATAAGAAAAAATACAAGAAAATTTTAACCATTAGTTTGGGTGATGCAAAAAATGATTTGCCAATGTTAAAATCAACTAATAAAAGTTTTTTTGTTAAAGGTCCGTCTGAATGGAATCAAGATATAATTAAATTATTAAAAATGGACAACAAAGAAATAAAAAAAGCCGAAGAGCTTTATAGAGAGAGCATAAATATCTTAAAAAAACTTCAGTTAAAAAACGGGGCTATTTTGGCTTCTTTTCCAAAAGGACGATATCCTTATATTTACCCAAGAGACCACTCTGTTTGCATACTCGCTTTAATTGAAGCAAGATTATTTACTGAAGCACAAAAAGCATTAAGTTTTATTTTAAAAAGTCAGAATAAAGATGGGAGTTTTCCGCAGAGATTAGATAAAAAAGGAAGAGATGCAAGTTACAAACCAATACAATTAGACAATACAGGATTAATTTTGTATGCTTTTGCAAGATATATCCTCGAAACTAATGATAAAAAATTCTTAAATAATAATCTAAAAAAAATAAACAAAGCAATTGAATACATAAAATCCAAATTAAATAAAAAAAATCTTTTTTTCACACCAAATAGTATTCATGAATTTCCTCCTTATGAAGAAGGTTTAGAGGTTTGGGCAAATGCAACCTGTTATGGAGCATTAAAAGAACTTGAATTCATTGGAGTAAAAAATAAAATTGATTTGAATAAAATTAAAAAATCAATAAACAAATATTTATGGAATGGAAAATACTTTATAAAAAATATAAGATTAAAAGAATCAAGTTCTGTTGTAGTAGATATTGATGCGAGTTCTTATGCATTGGCTGATTTTAGAGTTTTTAATGATGATAATGAAAAAATAAAAAAAACAGTTAGAGAAATAGAGAAGACATTATGGCATAAAAAGTTAGGTGGCATTTGCAGATACAAAAAAGTAATTGGAAGAAACAATGGAGGACATGGGCCCTGGCCTCATTTTACATTAATGATTTGCCGACATTTTATAAGATTAGGAAATAAGAAAAAAGCAGATAAATATCTGAACTGGATTTTAAAAATAGCATATAAAAATAAATTACCTGAACATATTGCATTAAAAAAGGATTTTGAAGAATGGGTTAAAAATTATAAAAAAGCAGGATTATTAAGAAAAGACAGAAAAATCATGATTAAAAACATAAGAAAAAATAAATTATATAAAAAAGGACTTGCATATTCTGTTTTGCCTCTTGCCTGGCCCCACGCTGAATTTATCAGAACATGGATTTTATACAAAGAAAAATTTTTATCTAGTTGAGTTTTTTACTTACCAAAGTATCAACTAAAAGTAAAGTTTTTATAACACTATTTCTTTAAACTATTATGAAAAAAATAAATCTTAAAAAATATAATAAAATTATTTTTTGCGGGATTGGGGGCAGCGCTGTTTCAGGTGAAATTGTAAAAGCGCTTAATTATAAAAAACCTGTTTTAATTGCGCATGAAAATTTACCTGCATCTGTTAATTCAAAATCTTTATGTTTTGTGATAAGTTATTCCGGGAATACAAAAGAAACTTTAAAGCTTTACAGACAGGCTAAGAAAAAAAAATGCAGGATAATTATCATAACTTCAGGGGGCAGGTTATCTAAATGCAAGGAACATAAAATTATTCTCCCAAAAGAACATCTTCCAAGAGAAGCTCTTATTTATATGTTAATTCCTGTTCTGGAAATTTTAAAAATAAAATTAAAAAATCCTTTGAAGATTATTAAAAAAGTTAAAAAGATAAATGCAAAATTAATTGCTTTTAGATTAAAAAATAAAATGCCTGTTATTTATGCTTCTTCTGAATCTTTAAAGGTTGTTGCAGAAAGATGGGAAACACAGTTTAATGAAAATGCGAAAATCCTTGCGCATTCAGATTACTTTCCTCAAATAGCGCATAATGAAATAGAAGCAAAACTATCTAAAAAATATAAAGTGATTCTTTTAATTGACAAAGAAACAAAGCAGATTCAAAAAGCAAAAAAACTCTTAAAACCAATTAAGATTAAACTTAAAGGAAGCGCGCTTCTTGAAAAAATACTTTATGGAATTTATCTTGGGGATTTAGTCAGCATTTATCTGGCAAAACAAAAACATATTAATTACAAAGAAACTAAAAGGATAAAATATCTGAAGTCAGTTAAATTTATTAACTAAGATATTTTAAAAATGTAAAAGGAGGGAAAAATGAAAGTTGCAATTAATGGTCTTGGCAGAATAGGAAGATTAGTTCTCAAAATTGGATTGGAAAAAGGAATAAAATTTGCAGCGATAAATGATTTAACTGATACCAAAACTCTGGCTTATTTGATGAAGTATGATTCTGTTTATGGCAATTATGATAAAAAGGTTGAATGTGGAAAAGATTACCTTAAGATTAATGGAAAGAAAATAAAAATCTTGGCTGAGCCGGACCCTGAAAAACTTCCCTGGAAAAATCTTGGAGTGGATATAGTAATTGAGTGCACAGGTCGGTTTACTGATAAAAAAGGTGTAAGCAAACACTTAAAAGCTGGTGCAAAAAAAGTTTTGGTTTCTGCACCCTGCAAAGATTCTGATATTACAATAGTTTTGGGAGTTAATGATAATAAATTGAAAAAAAGTCATAAAATTATTTCTATGGCATCCTGCACCACAAATTGCCTTGCGCCAGTTGCCAAAGTTTTAGACGATAGTTTTGGAATTAAAAAAGCTTTTATGACTACAATCCATGCTTACACAAGCAGCCAGAATATTGTAGACGGACCTCACAAAAAACTAAGAAGAGGCCGGGCAGGCGCATGGAATATTGTTCCGACAACTTCCGGAGCTACAACAGCAACATCTGAAATTATCCCAAAGTTAAAAGGGAAAATAAATGGATTAGCGTTTAGAGTTCCTGTAGCTTGTGGGAGCATAGTTGATTTTGTTGCTGAGCTGAATAAATCTGTCAAAAAAACCCAGGTAAATAATGCGTTTAAGAAAGCTGCTTCTGGAAAAATGAAAGGAATTTTGCAATATACCGAAGAGGAGTTGGTTAGCAGTGACATTATCGGGAATTCTCACACAAGTATTGTGGACGGTCTTTCCACTCAGGTTTTAGGAAACACGGTTAAAATTTTATCCTGGTATGATAATGAGTATGGTTATAGCTGCAAGATTGTTGATATGTTAAAGAGGCTGAAATGATATACAATTTAATAATTCTTGGAGCAGGACCCGGAGGCATGACTGCTGCGATTTATGCTGCAAGAAGAAAATTAAAATTTTTGATTGTGAGTTTAGATGTAGGCGGGCAGATGTCGTGGAGTTCTGAGGTCGCAAATTATCCCGGCACAACTCATTCAACAGGAATTGAATTAACAAAAAACTTTCAGGAGCATTTGAAAGAATACAACATTAAAGTTAAACAGGAGGAAATTATTAAACTCAGTAAAAAGGGAAAAATATGTATTGTTAAAACAAAAAAGAATGTTTACCAATCTAAGGCAGTTATTATTGCCTCTGGTAAAAGCCCGAGAAAATTAAATGTTCCTGGCGAGGATAAATTTGTAGGAAAGGGTGTTAACTATTGCGCGACTTGTGATGCACCTTTTTATAAAAATAAGGTAGTTGCAGTTGTAGGAGGAGGGAATGCTGGTTTAGAAGCGGTTTTGTTTCTGGCTAAGTATGCAAAAAAGGTTTATCTTCTTGAGTTAAATTTAAAGTTAGGGGGGGAGCCCTATTTGAAAGATAAAGTTTTGCAGAATAAAAAAATTGCTGTTATAACCGGAGCAAAAACTACAGAGATTATTGGCGATAATTATGTCGCTGGTTTGAAATACGAGCAAGCTGGAAAAGAAAAAACATTAAATGTTGGGGGTGTTTTTGTTGAGGTTGGGCTTGTTACAAAAGCTGATTTTACTGACGTGAAAAAAAATAAGTGGGGTGAAATAATGATTTTTAGAAGTACGAAAACTAATGAAGAAAATATGACAAGTGTTCCCGGGATTTTTGCAGCAGGCGATGTTACTGATATTCCTGCAAAGCAGATAGTTGTTGCAGCAGGAGAGAGCTGCAAGGCGGCTTTAGCGGCTTTTGATTATATTTACAGGTTTGATAAAACACATGATGGAAAATGAAAACTCTATCTTCATTTAATCTAAAAAATAAAACAGTTCTTTTAAGGACAGATTTAAATTCAAATGTTGTTAATGGCAGAGTATATTTATCTGAGAGAATAAGAGAGTCTGTAATAACTATCAAAGAACTGAAAAAGAAAAAAGCCAGAGTTGTTGTGATGGCGCATCAGGGAAGACCAAGTAAAAGTGATTTTGTTTCTTTAAGACAGCACGCTAAACATTTAAATAAATTTGTAAAAGTTAAATTTATAGAGGACATTACAGGAAAGAGAGCAAGAAGTGCGATTAAAAATTTGAGGGCTGGTGAAGTTTTGCTTTTGGAAAATATTAGATTTGAAAAAAATGAATTTCATCCTGAAAAAGGAAAAAATAACAAATTGATTAAAAGATTAGCGCCGATGTTTGATTTTTATGTGAATGATGCTTTTTCTGTCTGCCACAGGAAGCAGACTTCTATTGTAAGTTTTCCTAAATATTTGCCTGGTTGCGCCGGCAGACTTTTGGAGAGAGAATTAAAAGCCCTGAATAAAATTAAACTAAAAAATACTCTGTATGTTTTAGGGGGCGCTAAACCAGAAGATGATATTAAATTATTAAAAGGAAACAAGGTGCTGGCCTGCGGATTATTTGGACAGATTTGTTTAATTGCCAAAGGTAAAAAATTAGGAGCGCAGAATAAATATTTGTTTAATAATGGTTTTGTGGACGATAAATTAATAAAAAGATTAAAGAAAAAATTACAAAATGTCAGGACGCCGTTAGATTTCGCAGTTAAAGTTAATGGAAAAAGAAAGGAATTAAAATTAAATGAATTTCCAGTCAAGTATGAAATTTTTGATATTGGAAAGGATACAATTAAGAATTATGTTTTGGAAATTAAAAAAGCTAAGTCAATTTATATGAAAGGACCTGCTGGTTTTTCAAGCGATGAGAAATTTTCTAAAGGAACCGTGGAAATTTTAAAAGCAATTGCTAAAAATAAAGGATTTTCTTTAATTGGAGGCGGGCATTTATCTGATACTATAAAAAAATATAAAATAAATAAAAAGAAATTTGGACATGTTAGTTTATCAGGAGGGGCTTTGCTTAGATATATTGCAGGGGAGAAACTGCCGGGGTTGGAGGTTTTGAGGGGCATTGTTAAATTAAAGGGCACGAAGATTATGGAAAACTAATATTTTCTTAACTTTAGAGTTATAAAAATAGAAAGATTTAAAAGGTATTTTTTTGTCTCAAATTATATAAAAATTATTGTATTTGATATAGAAAATGACTTTTGAAGATCAATTAAAAGAAATTAGAAGAGGAACAGTTGATATCCTCACAGAAAATGAACTATTTAGGAAACTGAAAAAAAAAAGACCTCTTAATGTAAAATTTGGGGTTGATCCTACTGCTCCGGACATTCATCTAGGCCATACTGTTCCATTACGGAAATTAAAGCAATTTCAAGATTTAGGACATAAGACCCAATTGATTATTGGAGATTATACTGCAACGATTGGAGATCCAAGTGGAAGGAGTGAAACAAGACCTATATTAAATAGAGAAGAAATAGAAAGAAACATGAAGACATATCAAGAACAGGCTTTCAAAATTTTGGATCCAAATAGGACAGAACTAATATATAATAGTGTATGGTTAGGACAATTTTCTGGGACTGATATGATTAAATTAGGTTCAAAGTATACAGTTCAACAACTTCTACAAAGAAGAGATTTTAGAGAAAGAATAAAACAAAATAAACCTTTATCAGTTACTGAATTATTATACCCGCTTCTTGTCGGTTATGATTCTGTACATCTTAAGAGCGATATAGAAATTGGGGGTACAGACCAATTATTTAATTTTGTGGCAAGCAGAGTGATACAAAAAGCGTATGGTCAAGAACCAGAAGTTATCATAACCCTTCCTTTACTTGAAGGGGTAGATGGGGTAAAAAAGATGAGTAAAAGTTTAGATAATGCTATAAGTGTTAGTGATAATCCAAATAATATTTATGGAAAAATAATGTCTATATCTGATGATTTAATGTTAAGATATTATGAATTATTGTCAGATACATCAATAGAAGAATTACAGGAAATTAAAGAAACTATTACAACCGGGAGTGTAAATCCCATGAGATATAAACAAAAATTGGCAAGAGAAATAGTTTCTAGATATTATGACAAAGATCATTCTGTGTCTGCTGAAGAAAGATTTAATAGAGTACATAGAAGAAGAGATATTCCAAATCAATTAGAAGAAGAAGCAATAAGGTATTCTATAGATAGAAAAGGTCTGCCTATTATCAGTATTCTTAAACAAATTGGAAGAGCCAAATCTAATAGTGAAGCAAGGAGACTCATAGAGCAAAGAGGGGTAAGATTGGATGGAGAAGTTATAGATGATATTTATTATTCTGTTTCCCCTAAAAATGGTCAGGTTATCCAAGTTGGAAAAAGATATTTCAAAAAACTGAAATATGAGAGAGATTAATTTTTTAGAAATAGTTTTATAAATAAGTTTTTATTAATAAAATTAAAATGGAACCAAAAGAAAAGTTTAATTTAATAACAAGAAATCTTCAGGAGATAATAACAGAAGAAGAATTAAAATACTTGCTGAAGAAAGAGAAAGAAATTTCAGTTTATTGGGGGACTATGCCTACTGGGAGCATATCTGTAGCATACTTTTTTCCAATGTTAAAAATAGCTGATTTTTTAAAGGCCGGGTTAAAGGTTAAGATATTAATAGCAGATTTGCATGCCGCTTTAAATGGAGTTCCGTGGGAGTTATTAGAAAAGAGAACAGAGTACTATAAAAGAGCAATAGTTCTTATTTTAAAAAAAATTGGGGTAGATATTAAAAAACTTGAATTTATTAAAGGAAGTAACATACAACTAAAAGGAAAATATTTTGAGGATGTGTTAAGATTAAGTATGATGTCTGGTGTTAGAAATTGTAAAAAAGCTGCATCAGAAGTGGTAAAGATAACAGATAATCCTCGACTTGGGAATCTTATTTATCCTCTAATGCAGGCGTTAGATGAAGAATACCTAAAAGTACACATTCAATATGCTGGGTTAGATCAAAGGAAAATTATGGTTTATGCAAGGGAGAATCTCCCAAAAATTGGATACAAGCCAAGGGTAGAACTAATGTCGCCAATGATTAGAGGACTTGTTGGTGAAAAAATGAGTTCAAGTATAGAAGCTACAAAAATTGATTTGCTTGATAATGAAAATAACATCAAGAAAAAGGTAAATGGTGCAGAATGCATCGAAGGAGATGTAAATAATGGAATAATGTCTTTATTAAGATATTTTATCATGATATTAAAAGAAGACAAAAAAAGTAGTTTCGTTGTTGAAAGACCAGAAAAATTTGGGGAGACTATTAAATATATAAATTATGAAGAGATTGAGAGGGATTTTAAATCTAAAAAGTTGCATCCCTTGGATTTGAAAAATGCTGTTGCTAAAGAATTGAATATTTTATTAAAAGCTTTTAGGGAAGATAAGGAATTGCTGGATTTGCATAAGAAGGCCTATTGATAAAAATGAGATAAAAAAGAGGAAAGAATGAAGAATAAAAAAATTACCTTTGATAGAAAATATTATAGTTCTATTATGAAAGAATTTGGTTATAATCCCTTAGAATTTGAAAAAATTAATTTTTCTTTAGGAAATTTAAAAAAAGATGATCTTCAAAGAATGTGGTTATGCCATCATGATGGGAATAGTTTTGCTAGAGATTTAGAAAAAGGTAAAAAAATAATCGTGAGTACTGGATTTGGACTTTCTGGAGAACCGCATATAGGGACATTATCTCAGATTTTAAGATCTATAGCATTACAAAAAGCAGGAATTCCTGTGCAGATTGTTCTAGGAGATTTAGATGCTTATAATGGAAAGACCATTCCTCTAAAAAAGACATTAGAATTATCAAAAAAATATAGGAGATTTATTTTATCATTAGGTTTTAATAAAAGAAAAGGATCTATTCTTAGAGAACAATATGGGGAGTTAGATGTTTTAAGGACATCATATATTATCGGACACTTTATGGATGATAAAATGTTTAATGAAGCTGAAGAAGATCTTCACTCTTTTTACCATAAAAGAGGAAAGGTAGACAGAGAAATGAGTTACAGAAGAAAATTATCTTTAAACCTAATGATTGCAGATTTTATGAACTTATGCTTTGAACACAAATACAGAAATATTTTAGTTATGTTAGGTATAGACGAACACCAATATATTAGATTTGGTAGAGAAACTATAAGAAGAATGAAAGAAAGTAAACAGTTTGAAAATTTTGATATGACTCTCTCTGCAATATACTCTCCGATGATAAAAGGATTTTTTAATTATCCTAAAATGTCAAAAAGTTTTCCAAAGTCTAGTATCAGTGTTAATATGAATCCTGAACAAATAAAACATAGAATAATTTATGGTGAAGGGAAGTATGACAAGCCCGAAAATAATGTAGTTTATCAAATGATGGCTTCTGTAAGTTATTATACTGCAGAAGAAATTAAAAGATTGTATAAATTATGTTTAAAGGGAGGCTCTGATTGGGAAAAATCAAAAAAAAAGTATGCAGAAATTTTAATAAAAATTTGTTCAAAATGGGAGAAGTAAAAATTACTAAAAACAATGCAGTTAGTGAAGTTTTATACAGAATTAATGTGCAATCGAAAATAAACTTAAAACTTCTAGGAGAAGCTTTTGATTCTGTTTTATCTAATCCTAAACAATATGTAAGAGATATCCAACTTGGAGCAATTCTAACTGGAATAATGGCGAGAGGTCCAACAACTGATGAAATTGTAACTTTGTTGAAATCTGTTTTTAAGTTAGATAAATTTAACCCTAAGAAGAGATATAAAATAAAAATACCTAAGGGAGAACTGTTAATTGGTGCAATAGGTAGCGGAAAAAAAGGAGTAAAAACTATGAATATCTCAACTCCTGCACTTTTAACTGCTGCAAGTGCCGGAGCATTCACAGCAAAAGTAGTTTCTTGTTCTACAAGTTCTTTAACTGGTTCTGCAGATTTTTTGCGTGAAGTTGGAATGAATCTCAATCTTTCAATTAAAGAGATGGAAGAAGTAGTAAGCAAAACAAAATTTGGTGCGTTTACTATAGAAAGTCTTTTACCTAAGTTTAATTCTATTTATGCAAAAAGATTTTATGCTCCACATGCTTTAAGTTTTGGTTTGGCTGCTTTAGCGAGCCCAATTAAATATGATAATTTCTTATATGGATTAGCTCACCCAAACATAAATCTCTCTATAAATGTGTTAAAAAAATTCGAAATTGAAAATGTAATGGTAGTTTCTGCAAGTAATGATGGAATACACTACATAGACGAAATGGGGGTTTATGGAATGACTAAGATAAAAGGAATACACAATGGTAAAATTGGATACACAAAAAAGTTTAATCCTCTAGTTAAATTAAACCTGCCCAAGTATCAATCAAGAGACATTTGCGAAGGAAAAAATAAGAGAGAGAATATAAAGTTGGTTATAGATGTTTTAAGAGGAAAAGGTGAAAAAGCAAGGGAAGATATAATTTGTATTAATGCTGGAACAATTCTTTATTTAGCAAGAAAGGCAAAAAACCTTAAAGAAGGATATATGATCTCTAAAAAAGTTATACAAGAGGGGATTCCATTTAAGAAGTTATTAGAAGTAATCAAGGAAAGTGGTGGTGATGAAAAGAAAATAAAGAGGTATTTATGAAATGAAAGCAGTAGTTATTTCTAAAAAAAGGAAAATAGAATATAAAGAAATTCCAGAACCTAAATTAAAAAGAGGATATGTTAAAATAAAGGTAAAAGCAACAGGACTTTGCGGAAGCGATATTCAAAAAATATTTTCTGATAAAAAGGCATTAACTTTAATAAAAACAAATATCTGGGGTCATGAGATTTCTGGCGTAGTTTATGAAATTGGAAAAAATGTAAAAAAGTTTAGAAAAGGCGATAGAGTAATTATAAATCCTCTTATTAGAAATAAAGAAGATGATAATATTACTATGGTTAAGTCTATTGGCAAGGATTTTCCAGGGGGATTTGCAGAATATGTTTTAGTTCCTTATCAAAATTTGAGAAAAATTCCCCAGAAGATAGATTTTGAAGAAGCTGTTTTAACAGATAGTATTGCAGTAGCATTACATGGATACCATCTTTCTGGTGCTCCTTCCAACAAAGACATACTAATAATTGGAGATGGCTCTCTTGCATTAATTACAAGCCTTATTTGTTTAGAATTCAATAATAAAGTAACCATAATCGGAAAGAATCTTAAAAACCTAGATTTAGCTTCCAATTTTGGGGCAGATTCTTTAAAAGATAGCCAGATAAAAAATTTGAAGGGAAATTATGATATTATTTTTGAGGTTGTTGGAAGAAGGCAGAATAAAACCTTAAGAAATGCTATAAGATTCATCAAACCGAATGGTCAGATAGTTGTTTTAGGAGTATTTGAAAAAGGTTTCTATGGAAAAATTCCCTTAAGAGAACTCTTTTATAAAGAAGGTAAAATTGTGGGATCAAATTCTTACGGTTTCTTTGATAGAAAAAATGAATTTGATATGGCCATAAATTTATTAAGAAAGATAAAGCCAAAATTTTCACAACTCATAACAAATGTAATGCCTCTTAAAGACTTCAAAAGTGGTCTAAATTTGATAAAAAATAAAAAAGATTCCAAAGTTATAAAGATAGTTTTTAAACCATGAAAAAAATTAAATGTTTTATATTTGACCAAGACGGAACTTTTTATCCTGAGAACAGCAAACTTACAAATGTATTAAGAGAGAAAACAAAAAAGTGGTTAATGGGTAAACTTTCTTTAGATAGAAGAGAGGTTGAGAATCTTTATAAAAGACTCCCAAGAAAGTATCCAAATACTTTAGACGGGTTTAGATCATTGGGTTTAAATATAAAGGATTATCATAGAAATGTTTTTGATATTATAAATCCCTCAGAATATTTATCACAAGATGAGAATCTAATTTCCATATTAAAAAAATTAAAGAGAAATAGATTTGTAGTAACATTCGCATCAAAAAAATATTCAAAGTCTTTACAAAAAACATTAGGAATAAATAATCTCATCAAACAAACATATTCTTTAATTGATTTCTTTCCCAAAACCTCTAAACTGCATGCATATGAATATATAAGAAAAAACAATAACTTAAATAGGAAAGATATCTGCATCGTGGGCAATAATCTAGAAGTAGATTTAATTCCTGCATTAAATAAGGGGTATAAAACAATTTTAATTGGTGCTTCTACAAAAAAATTTAAAGTTAAATCAATCCAAAATATACAGGGATTGTCGGCGGTTTGTGATGGCATTTAAGTTAAAGTAATTTCAATTAGTTATAATTTTAGAAATTTTAATCAAATTTAACTACTTCTTAAGTTTTCTATAGCGAGTGTGCCAAAATTTATTTCACTTAATATTTAAGCAAGGTTTATTAATTATGTTTCTTTTATAAATTAAGAAAAGGAGATTAAAATGTTTGACATAATAAGTTTTGGGAGCGCTGTGGTTGATGTCTTTGCAGGCACAGATATTCCGGAAAAAAAGAAATGCATTGCTTATCCAGTGGGTTCCAAAATTTTAATAAAGGATTTGAAATTTGATATTGGTGGAGGTGGAACTAATACGGCTGTTGCGTTCTCCAGACTTGGATTAAAAACAGGTTTCATAGGCAAAATTGGCGACGATAAACAGGGGCAGGAAATTCTGAACCTCTTAAAAAAAGAAAAAATAAAATTTCTTGGAAAGATTGAGAGTAGAGCAAATAGTGGATATTCCATTATTCTGGATAGTAGGGAAAAAAACAGAACTATTCTGACTTACAAAGGAATAAATAATGAATTCAGATTTTCTGAACTTAATTTGAGAAAAATAAAAACAAGATGGTTATATTTGTCTTCTTTATTAGGCGAGAGTTTTAAGACTCAAAAAAAGCTTGCCGGAATTTTGCATAAAAAGGGCGTAAAAATAGCTTATAACCCCAGCGAATATATAATCAGGAAATACAGGAAAAAGAAATTATCTGAAATCTTAAAGTTATGTGATGTTTTAATATTAAATAAAGATGAAGCTAAGCTTTTGGTTTTGGAAAAAGATTTATTAAAAGGGTTGCGAAATCTTGGAGCGAAAATTGTTGTAATTACTGACAAAAATAAATTAATTAGTTGTTTTGACGGGGAGAAAAAATATTATTTAAAGCCGCATAAAATTAAAGTAGTAGAAAGAACCGGGGCAGGAGATGCATTTGCTTCAGGATTTGTTGCCGGGCAGGTTGCTGAAAAAAATATTATGGAAAGTTTAAAACTTGGATTAAGTGAAAGCGAGAGTGTAATTAAATATTTTGGAGCAAAAAATAAATTGTTGAGGCTGAAATTGAGATGAAAATAAAATTAAATAAAATTTTGAAAAAAGGCAGGGCTATGTTTTTAGCTTATGATCAGGGGATGGAGCATGGCCCTACAGATTTTAATGATAAGAATGTTAATCCGGAATATATTCTCCGGATTGCAAAAAAAGGAAAGTTTACGGGTTTGATTTTTCAAAAAGGAATTGCTGAAAAATATCAGAGCAAAATAAAAAAGAGCGGCGTGCCATTGATTGTTAAGTTGAATGGAAAGACGAACTTAGTTAAAAGTGAGCCAGTATCCCGGCAATTATGTTCTGTGGATGAAGCAGTGAATCTCGGGGCTGTTGCAGTTGGTTATACTATTTATATTGGAAGTGTTTTTGAGAAAGAGATGTTAACTGAGTTTGAGAAGATTCGGGGAGAGGCGCGCAAGAAAGGTCTGCCTGTTATTGTCTGGATTTACCCTCGGGGAAAGGGAGTTAAGGGGAAAAAGAAAAAAGATTTGATGGCGTATGCTGCGCGGGTGGGGTTGGAGATTGGAGCAGACATAGTTAAGATTCAATCAACCGGAAAAAAAACTGATATTGAGTGGGCAGTTGAATCAGCGGGGAAATGCAAGGTTGTTTTGGCTGGCGGGAAAAAGAGAAGCGAGAAGGAATTACTAAATGAGATTAAAGACGCTGTTAATGCGGGGTGCGCTGGAATTGCTATCGGAAGGAATATCTGGCAAAATAAAAAACCTCTGGAAATTACAAATAAAATTAAAAAAATAATTTTCAAATGAAACCAATTATTGTAATAAATTTTAAAACTTATAAGCAGGGAAAAAATGCAATCAAGTTAGCGAAAGTTACAGAGAAAATTGATAAGAAAATTATAGTTGGGGTGCAGGCAGGTGATGTTTGTGAGATTGCAAAGAAAACTAAATTAAAAGTTTATGCCCAGCATGTTGATTATTTCAAGCCCGGAAGACATACCGGCTATGTTTTACCTGAAGCTGTTAAGGCTGACGGGGCTAAAGGTACTTTTTTAAATCATTCTGAACACAAGTTAAAATTCAGAGTTTTAAAAAAAACAATTAAAAGATGCAGGAAAATCGGACTTAAAACTTTAATATTTGCTTCTTCTCTGAAAGAGGCAAAAAAAATCCAGAGATTAGAGCCGGATTATCTTGTAATTGAACCGCCGGAATTAGTGGCAGGAAAAGTTTCTGTTTCCAAATCTAAACCTGAGTTGATTCAGGAAATTGCCAAGAAACTCAAAGTTAAGTTTTTGATTGGGGCAGGAATAAAAAGCAGAGAAGATATTAAGATTGCGATGAAACTTGGAGCATCAGGAATTGCAATAAGCAGCGCAATTACTAAAGCTAAAAATCCAGGGCAGAAATTAAGAGAATTATTTGGTTAATTACACCTTATCAACAACTTTTGTTATTTCATTTAATAAATCTGTTGCAACTAAAGATGTTTTTCTTTTAGTTGATTCTCCGGCTTTTCCATTTATATATGCAGCCGCGCATGCTGAATCAAATAAAGAATTTTTTTGAGCCAGAAGACTGCCTAAAATTCCGGCAAGAACATCCCCTGTTCCGGCTTTTGTCATATACGGTGTCCCGGTTTTATTTATCACTGTTTGTTTTTTATCGCTTATTATATCCACATGCCCTTTTAATAAAATAGTGGTATTTAATTTTCCTGCTGCCTGTTTTACTTTTTTAATTCTTGATTTTAAATTTGCATTTAGTTTCTTGCCTGTTAAAATATAAAATTCATGCGCATGAGGAGTTAGGACAAAATTTTCCAGATTAATTTTTTTATCCAAAGCATAAATTGCATCAGCGTCTATAACCCCTGGAATTTTTATTTTTTTTAAATAGGCTTTCATAACAGAAAGAGTTTTTTTATTTTGCTCCATTCCTCCGCCAATAACAAAAGCTGTTTTATTTTTTGATAATTCAAGTAATTTTTTTAAATGCTTGTTTTCTATATAATTTCCTTTAAGAGGATAAGTAATTAAATCAGGAGAAAATTTTGCAATTATATCTGCTGTTCTTTTTGGCGCAGCAACTTCCACAACATCTGCGCCGGTTTTATATGCAGACATTGCAGCTAAGGCATTTAGACCTGGGCTTCCGGAATATTTTTTACTTCCTCCAATAATTAAAAGTCTGCCAAAATCATTTTTATGACTTCGGGGTTTACGGATTTTATAAACTTTTTTCAGAATTGATTTTGTTATTTGATTCGTCATTTTTTACAGACTGCAGGTCCATCCACCGTCTATTATAATTTCTGCGCCAGTCATATAAGATGAAGAATCAGAAGCTAAAAATACTACAGCTTCAGCAATCTCAATTGGCTTGCCTGTTCTTGCCAGGGGTATTTTTGCAAGCATGTTTTGTTTTTGTTTTTTATCTGCTAAAATATCTTTTACCATTAAAGTTTCTATAATTCCAGGATGGACTGAATTAACTCTTATCCCTGATGAACCATATTCTGCTGCTAAAGATTTTGTTAATAATCTAATCCCTCCCTTGCTTGCGCAATAAGCCGCAGCCTGCGAATAACCGCCTATCCCTGCCACTGAAGAGATATTAATTATTGAAGCGCCTTTTTTCATATATTTTAGTGCTGCCTGTGAACATAAAAAAGTTCCTTTCAAATTTATATTTATTGTCTTATCCCAGTCGTCTTCTTTTAATTTTTTAGTGTCTCCCGGAACAAAAATTCCTGCATTATTAACGAGGATATCAATTTTCCCAAATTTTTTAATTGTTTGCTGCATAAGATTTTCAACTTGTTTTTTATCAGAAATATCAGCTTTTATGAAAATTGATTTTCGTTTTAGTTTTTGAATTTTTTTAACTGTGGCTTGTCCGGAAATAATATCCGAAACAATTACATCTGCTTTGTTCCTTGCTAATTCTACAGCAATGCTCTGCCCTATCCCGCGAGCAGCGCCCGTCACTATTGCTACTTTGTTTTTTAACATTTTCCTCTTTTATCTTATTACAAAGGTTAAGGGTATTTAAAGTTTTTTTGTGATAGTTTTTTAAATATATAATCCTTTTAATTAAAATGAAAAAAGAGGTAATTGCCGTGAATCTTGGCGGAACAAATTTGAGAGTGGCGCTTATGAGAAATCATAAAATAATCAAATATCTTAAAAAAAAACATTCAAAAGAAAAAAATAAATTGCTCAGAGAGTTGATTGATTCTATTGAAAGTTTGATGACTAAAAAAGTAAAGGGAATCGGAGTTGCGTGCGCAGGACCTTTGGAAAATGGAGTTCTTAAAAATCCCCCGAATTTACCTTTCAGGAATTTCAATTTGAAAAAAATTTTAGAAAGAAGATTCAGGAAAAAAATAGAAGTTGAGAATGATGTGAACTGTCTGGCTCTTGCTGAGGCAAAATTCGGCTGCAGGAAAAAGAATTTTATTGTCCTGACTCTTGGAACAGGGATTGGGGGAGGAATCATAATTAATGGAGAATTATACAAGGGACAGGGTTATGCAGGAGAATTAGGTCATATAATTATTGATAAAGGAAAATATTTTGAGGAGTTGTGGAAGATAAATAAACAACTGACTAAAAAAAGTTTCAAAAGAGAATTGTTAATTAAGGATTTAATTAAGATAAAGAATGATAAATCCAGAAAAATCTTAAATCAAATAACATTGTATTTTGGGGAGAGCATTGGCGGTTTAATTAATATTTTTGATCCGGAAATTGTTATTCTTGCCGGAGGAGTCAGGGAAGCAGGACATGAGTTCTTTAATATGGTAGCAAAACAGGTAAAAAAATATACATTTATTCCAAGAACACCAAAAATCCAGTGGACTAAATTAAAATATCCGGAACTTCTGGGGGCATCTTTGTTAATTAAATGACATCTAAAATTTTTCCAAAAGTAATTAAAGCAAAAGACATCATGAAAAAATCTTATTTTCAAAGAGGGAGATATCATTTTTTAATTTATAATTTAGATGGTTCTATTAGCAGAGAATGTTCTGGTTTATATCTGCCGCCGATTAATTTTTTAAATAAACTTGATTTTTTTATATATAAAAATAAAAAATGGATTAAAATTCATAATCATCTGAAGAAAGTCAAAATTGAAAGTTTTGAAACAATACATTTTTATGAGATAGGTGATATTAAAATAAGATTAGAAATTTTTCTTCCGGATAATTTTACTGCACTCAGGTTTTTTATTAAAGCAAATAAAAGAATAAAACTTAAAATTAAACCAGTCATAGAATTTGATTATATTCCTAAATACCATGAAAATCCTGTTAAGGGCCATTCTTTTAAAAAATTCAAAAATGACATTATTCTCCACGCTAAGTTTGATGATAAAACTGTTTTAATGTTTAATTCAGATAAAAAATTCAAAATTAGTAGTACAAACTCACAAATAAATTGTTTTGAAATGAATATAAGAAATTGCAATATAAATGTTTTATGTGCTGAAAAAAGTGAAAAAGAGCTTTACCATATGTTAAGAGAAATAAAAAAAGATACAAGATTAATTAAAAAAAAGAGATATAACAAAAGTATTTTTGAAAGAGTTATTTTAAAAACAGATAATAAAGAATTAAATGAAAATTTTGAATTTGCTAAGCATAATTTATTTCTTTTAAGACACAGGCAAACAGGTATTGGAAGAGGGTATCTTGCAGGAGTCCCTTATTTTTTAAGTTTTTTTGGAAGAGATACTTTTTGGAGTATGCCCGGAGCTTTAATGCTTGGGGATTTTGAAAACGTAAAAGATTGTTTAAACATGTTCGCAAAATATCAAAGTGAGGTTAGCACAGAAACAAAGAAACCAGGAAAAATGCCCCATGAGATATGGTTAAACGGCGAAATTAATTATTATAGTACTGATTCTTCAATGTTATTTGTCCATGCTTTATATTGGTATTATCAACATTCAAAAGATAAAGCTTATCTTGAAGATATTTTTCCTACATTGAAAGACACAATTAATTTTTTAATTGAAAATTTAGAAAAACATAGAATAAATCATGGGAAATTAGGTTTTCTAAAAGATACAACCTGGATGGATTCATATAATCGAGGACAAACAGCAATAGAAATGCAGGCATTGGTGGTTTCTTGTTTTAATGTTGCCATGGAAATTGCCAAAGTTGTAAAAGATAAAGAAATTGTAAAGGAATGGGAAATAGAAAAAAACAAAGCGGAAAAAGTTTTAAAAAAATTCAGTAAAAATGGCTTTTGGGTTGACCATATAAATAAAGATAACACAAAAAGCAAAAGCATTGTCGCTAATACGCTTTTTTTACTTGTTTTGAATTTAATTTCTAAAAAGCAAGCTAAGGATATCATTAAATTTTTAGGCAAATCAGAGCTTTTTACTGAATTTGGTGTGAGAAGCAGAGCTAAAAAATCTCAGGGACGCAATCCCGAGTCCTATCACAAAGGAGGAATATGGCCTTTTTTATCAGGAATTTATTTAATTGGAATGTATAATTATAATCTTAAAGACAATGAAAATATCTTAAATTCTTTTTCAAAATATTACAGAAACTTTTCTTATGGATTTGCTCCGGAATATATTCATGGAGATAATTTTGATTTGCAAAATTTAAAGCATGATTCTTGTTTTTTGTTTTTATGGAGTTCTGCTTTATATATTCAGGCGGTTTTGCAGGGAATGTGCGGAATTAGAATTAATAAAAAAGGCAAACTTTATTTAAAACCACATCTTCCTAAAAACGTAAATGAAGTTGAAGTAAAAAACTTTAGATTTGGAAAAAACTTTTATGACATTAAAATTAAAGGGAAGAAAAAAGAAATAAAAAGGGTTTTAAAGAAAGAATGAAAATAGGAATAATTGGACCAAGTAAATTAAATCAAGAATATAAGGAGTTAATAAATAAATTAGCAGAAATTATATCTAAAAAAGGATATGAAATTGTTGTGACTCCTGATAAAAAAAGTTCTTCAGAGTATTTTGCTGAAAAATATTTAGAGGCAAATGGCAAAAAAGTTTTTTCTATAATTCCATTAGAGGATAAAGAGTTTGGTTTTGATTGGGTTAATACAGAAATAGGGGAGAAAATTAACTGTGGTATTTGGAGAAATCAACCAGAGAAGTTGAATGAAGAATCAGAGGCATTGCTTTGTATTGGGCACTCTGTTGGAGGCATGATTGAGATAGGGTATACAAAATGGTTTTGCAGAAAATCAAAGATTTCTACGTTGTCCTCCAAAGATGGAGAACAAAACAAAAAACCTGTTTATATTATAAAAGAAATAACAGAAGAAAAATTTCCTTCACAGATTGAAAAAGAATTGGATATTCAGTATGTGTCTTTGAGAGAGTTTAAGAAGGTTATATAAAATGAAAAATAATTTCCTTCAACGAAAAAAAGATATCCTTTCTAAATTAGATAAATCTTCAAAAAAATCTTGGGATGAAAAAATAATTTCTTTGTGTGAAAAAATTAATGTGTTGGAAAATTATTATACAACTTCATCTTGTTCTGGAAGAGTTGTTTTGATTGTGGATAATTCGAAAAAAGGTCCGGGGCTTTTTGTTCAGGTCTGGCATGATTTGGTTTCTTTTGAGGAATTGAAAAAGAGTCTGGAAAATTGCACCGAGAGGGGTATCTCAAAATCTCTGGGGCAAAGAAAAAATATTATTTTTAAACAAGAACCAGTTATTCTGCATGTTGCTTGCAAAAGTTTAGAAGATGCCCGGAGTTTGTTAGATAAAGCCAAATTAGCTGGATGGAAAAAGTCAGGAATAATTTCTATTTCAAAAAGGATTATAGTTGAATTAAATGGAACAGAGAAACTGGAGTTTCCAATTACAAGAGATGGAGAAATTCTTGTAAATAATGATTTTGTGAAAGTGATTGTTGATAAAAGTAATGAGAATCTAAAAAAGAGTTGGGAGAAGATTAAGAAGTTGAAAGAAAGAATTTAAGATAAGTTTAGATTTTATTTAAATCCTTCAGATAAATCACTATTTTTTATTACCAAAATTTATTTAAAGAACTAATCACTAATATTTTTATTATATTAATTTTAACTTGGCGGTTTAATTAATATTTTTGTATGTGGAGGGGATTTTCCCTCTTTTTCTATCAATAATATTTGGAAGTATGTGAAGTATTTAAACTTTTCGCAGATTTCCGAAAATATAGAGATATAAGGAGGTATAAAAAAATGGTGTTAGATTTTGCAAAAGAGGCAATAGAAAATACAGATACACATAGTATTAACTTTGACGAGTTAAGAGCTGGTAAAGCAAATATTAAAGTTATTGGTGTTGGTGGAATGGGTGGTAATGCAGTAACCTGGCTTTTTAATAAAGGAGTTGATGGTGCTACAATCTATGCTACGAATACAGATGCTTTGCATTTAAGTGTTACAAAGGCTGACGAGAAACTTCTTATTGGCAAGGAATTGACAAGAGGTTTGGGTGCAGGTGGACGTCCTCAAACAGGAAGAGAAGCCGCAAAAGAAGCTATTGTGGATGTTAAGAAAGCAGTTGGAGGAGCAGACATGGTTTTTGTTATTGCTGGATTAGGCGGTGGAACAGGAACTGGTGCAGCCCCGATAATTGCACAACTTGCTAAAGAAACTGGTGCAGTTGTTATTGGTGTTGTTACAATGCCGTTCGAAGCAGAAAAGGCAAGAATTGATAAAGCTGAATTTGGATTGCAGGAATTAAGAGAAGTAACAGATACTTGCATTGTTCTTGACAATAACCGGCTTGTTGATATTGCAGGACAGTTGCCAATTGAACAGGCTTTTGCTGTTGCTAATGAATTAGTGAGTACTATGGTTAAAGGAATTGTGGAAACAATCACACTTCCAAGTTTAATTAACCTGGATTATGCAGATGTTTCAGCGATTATGAAGAATGGTGGTGTGGCTGTTATTGGCATTGGAGAAGCAGATACTACAAATCGTGTTGAAGAAGCTGTCAAGCAAGCCCTTACTCATCCTCTACTTGACGTGGATTATCAGGGTGCTAGCGGAGCTTTAATACACATTACTTGTGGTCCTGACTTGAAGTTAGAGGAATTTGATCTTATAGGAAGAACTGTTTCTGAAAACTTAAGCCCAGATGCACAGGTTATTATTGGTGCAAGAATCAGCAAGGATTTTGTTGGAAGAGTTCGTGTAATTACAATTATGACTGGAGTCAAATCCCCGTATGTATTGGGAAAATCCATAGAAGAGCAAGCACTCCCTGTATCTAAAGAAATCTCAGATTTAGGGATAGAAGTTTTAAGTTAATTTTTTGGGAGGAGAAATCCTCTTTTTATTTTTTATGTCCTCGAGAAAAATCTCGGGGGTTTTTATTTTTATAAAATATATATTGTATGATACTTGTTTTTAAAAAGAGTATTTATTTTTATCAATATTATGAAAGAAACTATAAATCATGAAATAATTAAGCAGGGAAACATTTCTTTTATGCAAAGTGCTTCATATATGATGAACAACTCTGCCTTGTTTTTTGATACACTACAAAGAGCAGAGTCATTTTATGAAAGAGCGAGATATGATGGTTTACAATCTTTACCCCTCCCGCAAGGGTTTATTTTTGTAGAGCCTGCTCATGCAACTGGTTTGTTAAGTGCAATCTATGAAAATAAAAATCTTTTGAAAGAATTTGCAATCAAAGTCGCAAAAGTTTCTGAAGGAGAATATATTGTAAGAGATGATTGTTCAAGGATAGAAGTTCCTTTTAAAGATAAATTTCGTGGAAATTATAAAATTGCGTTAGATATTTTTGAATATACTTTGGGTGCAGAAGAAAGTTTTAAGCCAGTAAAAAGTCTATTAGGTTTGCCTCAATTTGCAGGAATTGAAAGATTAGCAAATTTGGAATTTGTTGTTTAGAAAGTTTTAAGTTTACTCTTATACACATAATCCAGCAATATCTTTTTTTATTTCATCTGCGTTTTCAAAATAAATTTTTTCACCTTTATATTTTCCTGTTACAGCGCAATACTCTGTAATAAATGTTGCATCTCCTAATCCAAAAGGATTTTTTCTAATTTCTGATGCTATAATAAGGTCTCCTCTATCGCAAGCAAGTTTTTGTTGCAAGGTGTAGTACATTTTTCTAATTTTTTTTAGTGTTAACATTTTAATTATGAAATTTTTTCCTTTTTATAATTATCTAACGAGAACTTTGAATAATTCAGTTGTTCTCTCCTGAAAACCTTATGTTACTTTTTCAGGATTCAACTTTGTTATTCTTTTTTTGCAAAGTTGCCTAAACATCCAAAGTTTTAATTTTTTTCATCTTCTCATTTTCATATTTGTTAAAGTAAAGAATTCTGTTAATGTCTATTTTTACTTTTCTTGTCCTTGGTTTTTCAAATTCATAGCCTATTGGGAACATGGCTTCAACATTTATGTCATCAGGGATTTTTAGTGCGTCTTTTACGAACTTTTCAACAAAAGCTCCTGTCCAGCAAGTAGAAAGTCCTGCTTCCTCAATCTTCAATAAAAAGTTTTCAATTGCTGCACCTGCTTGTTGCCGGCAATACATTTTTCCTCGTTCATCATAAGAGTTTACTGTTCTTGATGGATTTGTGCAAACCACCACAACATATTGAGTTTGAGAAATAAATGGTTGCTGTGCAGCTTCGGCAAGTTTTTGTATTATTTTTTTGTCATCAACTAAAATGAATTTTAAAGAATACATTCCTCCAGCCATTGGAGCATATCTTGCAGCATCAATGCATTCAATAATATCTCTCCAGTCTGGTTTTTTGGGTTTGAACTTGCGGACACTTTTTCTTGATTTAATTGCTTTGTCTAACTCCATGGAAATTAAAAGAAAGAGATATTTATAAAATTATAGGAGAGGAAATTTTTTTGAGATGAAAAGCCAATTAGCAAACTTTAAAAGTAAAAATCTTTTAATTGTGTTAGGTCTCAGTAGCTCAGTTGGTAGAGCGAACGGCTGTTAACCGTTAGGTCAGAGGTTCGAGTCCTCTCTGAGACGTTTTTTCAATACAAATAAATATAATCCCAAAAAAATAATTATTAATATGTTTGCACAAAGAGAATTAGCACAATTAGAAAAATATGTTGGAGGAGAGATAATACAAAAAGAAGATAAAGTTTTAATAGAAAATTTACAATCAATGGGTTTAGCAACATCAGGTTTTCATCAGGAAGGAAGTGAAGTTTATGATACATCTCGGTTGACGCCAGAAGGATATGATTTGTTCAAACTTTCAGAAATAAATTATAATCCATTAAAAAGATTTTTTCATGCGTTAATAAATTCAGTATATTAAATTCTCTTATTTCAGCCCCAAATCAATTGGTTCTTTGACCTGATGTCTTTCTAATAAATTATAAACATTTGATTGCTTGGATCCTTTGACAATTGAAATAATTGCCTGTTGCGCGTTTTCTAAATGTTCTGGGTCTCCAATAATTCCTATATAATTATCTTTTAATTCAAAATTGCATTTTGTTAATTGATGAAGTGTCTGAATGGTTTTGCCTTTTGTTCCAATAATTCGCGCTCTGATTCTTTCAAGGTCTTTTCTTTTTGTGTGGTCTTTTATATTTATTATTTCAAAAATAAAACCCTCTTCTTTTATTAAGATAGCAGTTGAAAAAGGAAACCCAAAATTCAATGCATCAATAACTTTTTCTGCAGAATATTCGTCTTCTGAACGCCCTTCTATAATTACTTCTTTTCCTCTATTTCTTATTTTTACATTTAGAATTCTCTCTAATCTTTTCTTATTCTTTATTATTCTTGGAAGTTTTTCTGATAAAATAACTTTCATAATAGAAATAAGAAAGAGAAGGTTTTAAGGTTTTTGGAATGGGAGGAATTAAGGGAATTTTTTGGTTTCGCCAAAAAATTATTGGTTTGACCTCAGAATTTAACGAAGTGAGAGTGTAGCGTGGCTTGAGTTTATTTTAATTGACTCTTTTTTCTAATCTTATTTCGTTCTCTTTTAGAGAACCATTTTTTCTTAATTCGCTTAATTTTTTATCGTCAATCATTTGAAAACCTATCTTTTGATGGGTGCAAATAGATATAATATTTTCTTTTTTTATTGTAGCATATAGAATCTTGAGATTATGTTTTTGTACAAGTAAATCTTCTGCAGTTTTAACTAATCCCTTCCCTCTAAAATCAGAATCAATAACTATCTGCACAAAACCTGAATTATTTGGAAATTTTGCTGGGATAAACCCCACAATTCCCGCTCTCTTATTATTATATAAAATTGTGTAATAAACTCCGTTTTCTGCAAGCAAAATTTCCTCGTGCCCATCAAGTGTTTCAAAATATTCTTTATCAAATTTACTTAACTCTATTTCCATACTAGATAAAAAAATTAAGCATCTATATAAAACCTAGGGAGATTAAAATAAATTTAATATAACACCTATTACTTTTACTTTTTAATTTCTCCAATTCAAAACTCACTTTTCTCTTTTTCCAGATAATTGTTTTTTCTTAGCCAAACAATCTGGTTTAGACGGTATTTGAATAATATATCTCCTTTTGTGTTATCTAATTCCCATGGTTCAATAATGACCACATCATCTGGACGAAGCCACAATTTTCTTCTTAATCTTCCAGGAACTCTGCAGTTTCGCGATTTTCCGTCCAGGCAATTTATCATCATCTTATTTCCTCCAAGTCGTTGTTCAACAATCCCAATAACTTCTCTTCCTCTTGGAAGCCGTGCCCTTGTAACTTTTTGTTCTTCTTGCGTGCCGGATTTATTTTTTCTAAAATTTCCCATATTATTTCAGAGCAGAGGGTTTTATAAATTTGATGTATATATTAGAGAATAGAAATTGTTAAAAAATGTTTAGAATTCTTTTTACAATGGATTACAAAAGAAGTTTTAGAGATGTATTCAGGGGGATTCCTAAACCAATTATTGGGATGATCCATTTAGAAGGAGAAAATTCTAAAGAGAGGATGGAAAGGGCAAAAGAAGAATTAAAAATTTTTGAGGAAGAAGGAATTAATGGAGCTTTATTTGAAGATTATCATGGAACCTCTCAAGATGTTTTTGATGCTCTTGGAGAGTGTATGTATTTGGATAAAAATGTGGTTTTTGGAGCAAATATTTTAAGAAATCCTTATGAAGCTTTTGAATTTACAAAATCTCTTCATCCTTCTTGGAGAGGAGTAAGATTTATTCAGTTTGATAGTGTGCAAACACAAGACCTTGATTTAGGTTTATATAATCTTATGAAAAAAGAATTTCCCTGTGTTGTTTTAGGAGGGGTCGGGTTTAAGTATACTGGAGATACTGGAAATTCTTTAGATAGAGATTTAGTTGAAGCAATGCCTCACTGTGAAGCGATTGTAACAACAGGTTCTGGAACAGGTATAGAAACTCCTTTTAATAAATTAAAAAATTATAGAAAAGAGATAGATAAAATTCAAAGAGGATTTCCTTTAATTGTGGGTGCAGGATTAACCGCAGATAATGCTTATGAACAATTAATGGTGGTGGATGGGGCAATTGTTGGGTCTTTTTTAAAGTATGATGGCAATACTGAAAATAAAATTGAAAGAGAAAGGGTTCAAGAATTAATGGATGTTGTTAAAGAAGTTAGAAGAGATTGGGCTTATTCTTTGTGATTTCACATCAATACCATAGCAAATGGAACTCCCTGAATTTGTTTTCTGATGTTTTTTTAGAGAAAAGTTAATAGATTTTATAGAATATAAATTATTAAAAAGTATGTATAGTTGTTTTGGATATGGAAATATATAAATCCTCTAAAGATGAATTAGCCAAGTTCTTAGTGAATAATCCTTGGTATTATAATTGTGCAAGGAGTTTTTTAGAGCATGATAGCTTTCTTAACTCTAAACTCAATACTCCTGAAGCAATTGGGAAATTAGAAGAGGCTAACAGGATTGCAAGAGAATCTGATTATTTTGTTTTGGATGCTTTTAATAGTTGGGTAGAGAACGTTCATGGAGAAGGGAGTGGTTGTATAGCTTTCCAAAATGTTAAAGGTAAATTAATAGAGAGATTGGGTTTTCGAGATGATTTTCTTCCTGATATTGAAGAGATTTATAATTTTTTAAAGAATAAGGAGGTTGAGAAAATTTATACTTTTGATCCTTATGAAGAAGCCTCTTTTGGTATAGAGCCTGAAGAAGTAGATAATGAAGAAGATGTTATGGAGAATAGTATTTTAGACCCAGCGCATAAAGAATATTTAGAAAACCAAGGAATAAAAGTTATTGTTTTAGGTTGATTATAAAAGTACGAGTGCGAAAGGAACACCCTGAATTTTTTTAATTCCTTGTTGAGAAATAATCCCTGCTTTTAATGCGGTGTTTATGGATTTTTCTCCGACAATATTAAATGTGGCGTCTTCCCTTGACATATCCTGTATTATCTGCAAAACTTTTTCTTCAGAGATTTCTTCGCCTTTGTAAAAACTTTCTTTCACCTCAAGCTGGAATTTTCCTCCTTCTGATGGTTTTCCTAAATCATCGCTCGCTTGCGATACAAATGTTTTTCCAATTAATTCAGAATCGCAAATAGCAATAATATCTCTGTATGTTTTGTGGATTTTTAGGAGCATAAAAGTAAAAGAAGTATCTGGTTTTTAAGTTTTTGTTTAGTGCAACATTCGGACGAAGTAAAATTTTAGAGTTGAGTTTGAGTTTTATTCTATTAATTTCTACAAAGTAGATTATATTTTAGGTACGCGTGCTTTTTTGTTTCTTTTTTCTAAAAAGAAAATAGAAATAATAGTTTTCTTTAGCACAATAATCTTTTTAAATACTGACAAAATACCATATAATATGGGATTATCTTTACTTTCAGCATTACAAATACAAGGAAATGAAACTTTAGTTGATTTTTATAAAGATAAAGAATCTGGAAAATATGGTTATGCTATTACTCATAACGAAGGAAAGTATTGTCGTCCAATAGTTTCATGTAACCCTGTTTATGATTCTAGCGATGACTCATTAACAGCAGGAAATAAGTTAATGGCGCAAATAAAAGCATTGGATCTGAACCCTCAAAGAAAATCACTTGTTAATGCT
>JAUWPB010000008.1 GCA_030611805.1 Nanobdellota archaeon
TTTAGCAAGAAAGCTACAGCTAATTGTAACATTCAAGGAGGTTAGTATCTAACCTTCTTATAATAATTATTTTAGAAATAAATAATTTACGTGGAGAAACTTTACTCCACTCTAAAGAGATGGAGATTTCTTTTTATTTAAGGAAACTTAAAAGAATGGGAAGAAGACTTCCGGACATTCAAGAAACAAGTGGAATTATTCTTGTTACAAGGTTTAACAAAAATCCAAAACTTTATACTTGTTTTCCTCTTGGGGGTGTTGAGGAGAGAGTTTGGACTTGTGCAGGTAGCGGGGATAAAAAGATAAGTGAATATATGCAAGCACTACAAGTTATGTTTGAAGCAAGAGATTATACCGGAAATTCTTCTGAACCTGAAACAAAAGATGTTATTCGTGTTGGACTTGAGGCCGTTAGAAGATCTCAAAGCCAAGATATATATTCACATGGATTAGATATGATTGTTTGCACTTCAAAAGGAATTGTAGATCATTATGCAGATTTAGGAGATGATTTTGGAAAAAAGTTAAAGAAAATTCAAAAACAATACAAATAATTTAAATAAAAAATGACAAAAACACAAAAAGATTTTGAGCTTGAAGGAGTAGAAGCAATAGTAGAAACTTTAGCATTAGTTTTTGCTGCAGCAGCTAAGATAAAATGTGGAGCAAGTGAAGAAGAAGTGAGTGGAAAGGTTAATAATTATATTGAGTTTAGTAGAAATCCTTCTTCAAATTATTCAAAAAAAGGAAGAGACTACCTCCAATCTAATCACAAAACAAAATAGCTCAGAACCATTCCTAAAAAAATTCCTGCTGTTATAAATGGCATTGCCGGATAAAACTTCTTTTTCTCAGAAAAGAAAAATAAATAACTTAATCCAAGAGTTGCTCCGGCGATTACAAATAATGCAGGAATAAACCCTCCTTGAAATATCTGAATATTTGTCCATGGCAAAAATACTTTTCCTGTTTTTAACAAAACCCCGGCAGTAATTATTGGGAATACAACATCTCCTCCGCCAAGAATAGCAACATTAACCCTGATTTTCTTTTTCTTTAATTCTGATTTTTTAAAAGTCTGCTTCATTTTTTTTATCTTTGCTTTCATTTTCTTTGAAACATAAGGAATAAAAAAACCTGAAAAAATATTTAATTTATCTATTTGGTATTTTGCCATTTTTTGCATAATCCCAGAATGCCAGACTGCCCATGCATCATAAATTGAAATTAATATTAAAAGAATAATTATTGTCCAGATGTTTAAAATAGGAACAAAAACCGCGGCAATCCCGGGATAAATAAAAAGCTCTGTAAAATTATGAACAAGAAATTCTTTTCGGTAAATTTTTATAAACGCCAACGGCAGAGCAATAACTAAAGCCATTATTAAAACATAATTAAATGTTGGGAGAATTGCAATCAAAGATATTACTAATGCAATCACCACTACAATAAAAAACCACGCTTTCAAAATAATCTCTGCTTTAAATTTAGTCAGGAAAAATAATAATGAAATTGCAATTACAAAAGCTAAAATCAGCGAGGGAAATAATTTATAAAAATCAGTTTCCTTTTCAATTTCAGGAGTTTCAAGCCCAAAAGGCAAATCTTTTGGTTCAGAAACATTCATGACAATTCCGTCGACAACTTTCACAGAAGAATAATTGCCAACAACATAAAGCCCAATAAACTGGGTTACAACAAACATTGCTAAAAGAATTATTGTAATTTTTACATTGTGTTTCATAACAAAGAAAAAGAAATAAGAGTTTATAATATTTTCTTGAAAATGTTATAGTGAAAATCTATGATTTACTCTTTAAAGTTTTAAACAACGCCACCAACAAATATAATAATTCTAAAAACTTTTATTTATATGGAAAAATTCCTCGAAAACCTTCAGGAGGCTGAAAAAATAATCAGAACATCAGACCATATGATTTATGTGACTTTTCCATTAATTAAAGACAAAAGGCTTTTATTAAAAATCCTCTTAGATGCAAAAACTGCCGTTGCTAAAGGCATCAACTCAATACTTCAATATGAATATCTCTACAAAAGAATAAATTTATACAAAGACGCAAAAACAAATTTCAGAACTTTTCAGGAACAATGTGCTCCAAAATATAAAATAACAAAACAAGAAATTAAATTAATCTTAGAATTATTTGACCTTGTTGAAAAACATAAACAAAGCCCCTTTGAATTTATAAAAAATGAAAAAATAATAATTCTCTCGGAAAACTTAAAAACAAAAACACTCTCGGTTGCAAATTTAAAAGAATTTTTAGTCTTGGCAAAAAATATTCTGAGGAAAATCAGGGAAACAATGAAAAATCACTCATGAACAAAATGCATTCACTTAGGATAAATATAAAAAGCCCTTAATCTTGATAGTCTATACTTCTAATTCAATTAAAATGGAAGAAATAATTCAGGAAAAAATAAGTGCAGACCACCTTTTGTATGTTAGCTTAAAGTATACAAAAACTTGTGATGTAATAATAAATTTAATTTTAAGGTGGGCAAAAATGATTGAAACAAGCATAGATGCCCTACTAAAACACGCAAAAAAGAAAAAAAAGATTTCTTCAATTTCTCCAAACCCAATAGGAAAAATAGAACAAATAAGAAAAGTTTTCAAAAAAGACAAAGAATTCTTGAAAGTAATTGATATGTATGAAATGTTTAGAAAAATAAAGGAATTAAGAAAAGAAAGAATTGGCGAATTTAGAAAAAATGTTGCGTTAAAAGTTTCATATCGAGGGAAAGAAGTAAATATAAATTTAGACCAGTTAAAGATATATGCTGAGCGGTTAGAAAACTTTATAAGTACTACAAAACAATTTCTTCTATCATAATGAAGTTAAAGCGTTTATCTGAGCAAAACACAAAAATTTTGCTGATAAAAAACTTCTATGAAAAATTAACATGTCAAAAATAATTGTTATTACGTCAGGAAAAGGGGGTGTGGGTAAAACCACCAGTGCCATAAATTTAGGTGCAGCTATGAATTATTTTGGAAAGGATGTTTTAATAATTGATGGAAACTTGTCAACGCCAAATCTTGGAATCCACTTAAATTCTCCTGAAGTCCCAATAAATCTGAATCATGTCCTGCGAAAAAAAGCAGAGGTATTTGAAGCAGTTTATGAACACGAATCTGGAATCAAAATTCTCCCTTCTTCTTTATCAATCAAAGAATTAAAAACAATAAAACCAGAAAAAATAAAAGACTTCAAGGAAGACTTCAAAAAAATTGCAGATTATATTATTGTTGATAGTGCTGCCGGGCTTGGCGATGAAGCCATGTCTACAATTAAAATAGCAGACGAATTGATTATAATAACAAACCCGGAAATGCCTGCAATTACCGATGCATTAAAAACAATAAAACTTGCTGAGCAGTTAAAAAAACCAGTTTTAGGCGTTATTATGACAAGGATTAGAAACAATAATATAGAAATGTCGCCGGAAACAGTAAAAGAAATGTTAGAGACCCCCATCCTTGGAATGATTCCTGAAGACATTAATATTCAAAAATCCCTAAACTTAAAAGACAGCATTGTTCACACTTTTCCAAAAAGTAAAGTCTCACGAGCTTACAAAGAAATCGCAGCTAAACTCCTGGATATAGAATATGACTCAAACAAAGACAGGGAAAAATTAATAATAAGAATTCTTAAAGCAATGAAATTGAAAAAAGATTAAACTTTCTTAATCCTAACAACACTCTTTTCTTCAACATCCTCAACACTAAAACCTAATTTCTTAATTTTATTTCTTAACTCATCTGCTTTCTTCCAGTTTTTTTTCTTCCGAGCATCTTCCCTTTCTTTGACTAATTTCTTAACGCCCTTTGGAATCTCAATTTTCTCCTTCTTCAATAAATCCAAACCAAAAACTTCATCCATTTTTTTTATTGTTTTTAATTTGCCTTCTGCTTTTTCATCACGAACAAAATTCCATAAAACCTGCAAGGCTTTTGGAGTGTTCAAATCATCATTAATTGCTTTTTCAAATTCTTTCAAATATATTTCATTTGCCCCTTGTAAAAATTTTTTTCTAAAATTTTTCGGGGCCTCGAAGAGGTTCTCGTGCCCTTTGGGTATATGCCTGTGGCGCCCATTTTTATCATCTTTAATTTCAGAAATAATGTTCTTTAATCTTTGAAGAGCAATTTTAGATGACTTAAGATTTTGCCATGTAAAATTAAATCTTTGTCTATAATTTTTTGTTAAATAAAAATATCTTAAATCAAATGCAGAATACCCTTGTTCAATAATATCTCTTAAATTATAAAAATTCCCTAAAGACTTTGACATTTTTTTATTATTAACTAAAACCCATCCATTGTGCAACCAGTAATTAACATATTTTTTACCTGTTGCACATTCTGATTGAGCTATTTCATTTTCATGGTGAGGAAAAATTAAATCTTCGCCACCAGTATGAATGTCAAAATGTTTTCCAAGATATTTCATAGACATTGCAGAACACTCAATATGCCATCCTGGTCTCCCTTTGCCTAATTCTGTTTCCCAAAAAACATCTCCGTCCTCCTCAGTATAAAATTTCCATAAAGCAAAATCATTTACATTTTGTTTATCATATTCATCTTTCATAATTCGTGCTCTGGTTTTTAGTTTTTTTAATTTTATTTTTGATAATTTTCCATAATCTTTAAATTTCCTAATTGAAAAATAAATGCCATCTTCTGTCTTGTATGCAATTTTCTTATCAAGAAGTTTTTTAATAATTTCAACCATCTCATTTATATGCTCAGTTGCTTTTGGCATTTTTTCCGGCATTTCAAGATTCATTAATTTAATATCTTCTAAAAATCCTTTTTCATATATTGCTGTAAATTCTTTAAGGGACTTATTTTGTTTTTGACTATCTCTTATTGTTTTATCATCCACGTCTGTTAAATTCATAATTTCTTTAACATTATATTTATTAAATTTAAGAACTCTCCTCAATATATCTGCAATTAAATACGCCCTCAGATTTCCAATATGAATATAATTATATATTGTTGGACCGCAAACATACATTCCAACCTTGCCCTTGTGTATTGGCTTAAAAGTTTCTTTCTTTCTTGTTAGTGTATTATAAAGTTTTAATGTCATAAATAATTAAAGAAAGAGTAATTTAAAAATTCTTCTTAAATATTATTTCGGCTTAACAATTACATCAAAGAAATCAGTTGCATAAGCAGTTCCCTCTGCATCTACATTAACTCTGAATCTTACAATACATAATGAAGAGCCAGAAGGTATTCTAAATAAAACTTTTTGGGCTGCGATATCTCCAACAGGAATAGGAATATCATATTCTTCGCGCCCTGTTGTAAACCACTCTTCAACTTCTTCTTCAGATTCTACACAATCAGAGGCGTCGGCAACAACTACTTCATAGGAAAATTTTTTGGTTCCTGCTGCTCCCTCCAATAAATTTTTTATTCCAATGCCCGCTCCATCAACACTTTCCTGTTTTATTTCAATTAATCTTGTCCCGGGATATATTACTAATTTAGCTTCTGTTGAAAAAAGCTTATTAACTTCGCTTCTTAATTGCTGGTCTGTTAAATCAATAACTCCTCTTGCACTTGAAAAGATTTTTTGCACCAAAAATATTCCAAGAATCAAAACAGTCATCAGCAAAACTATTGTTACAATAGTTCCGACACTCATCTCCATTGCTGCTTTTTTATTTTTCATTTTATGCTACTGGAAAGCCAGGTATGGCTCCTATAGTTTGAGCTAAATAATAAGTTGCTATAACTGACGCAATCAACAATATAACACTTAACACTATCCCAATGATGTTAAGTTTCTTTGCCTTTTTAGATAACTCTGTTTTTTGCTTCTTGCTTTGGACAAGTCCGACTATGCCAAAAACTAATCCTGCAGGCGAGTTAAAAAAAGCCATAACTATACTTATTATTCCTAAAATATAACTCACAACACTAAAGTCCTCTTTTTTTTCAACCATCTTTAATAATTAAATTAAGATTTTTCTTTTTATAAATCTTTTTAATTTAAATGGGGCCCCGGGAAACTCCCAACCTCACTCGGTATTAATATCTTTAATTTGTCCTTCGTGAAATTGCTCGGTCAAACCAATCAAAATTTTTTGAATTTAGTCCAACATCCGGAATGCCATCTTTGATGACATATATGGGGCCCCCGGGAGTCGAACCCGGCACACCATGATCTTCAGTCATGTGCTCTCCCGCTGAGCTAGGGCCCCATAAGAAAGAATATTGTTATAGTTTTTTAAATGTTGTTAAAGGTGTCTTTGAGAATATAAATTTTTATAAAAAGTCGTGTGTAAGATTTTAGATGGTTACTCTTGATAGTAAAGAATTATTATTTATTCCCTCTGAAAAAATTCAAAGTATATTAACCAAACAATTGCCTGTTTATTCTTCTTATATCATCATGCCAAGAACCAATAAGGTTAGGCAAGAATTTCAAATATGTAAAAATTTAACAGGCATCATCGAAGATGTTAAAACATTTTATTATCTTGCTAAGAAAGGTTTTGAATCTGAGCAACTTTTTACAGTTGTCTTGGATGGGATGAAAAATTCCTTTGAAAATGGTCCTAGGGATTTTCCTTTTGTAATCTATGGTTCTTTTTTTGGAGATAAAGCCATTTGTCATGGGTTCAAAGATTTTGGGGATTATTTTAAAAATCCAGAAACTAAAACTAAATGGGAATCTATGGAGCATATTCCTTCAAGAAAGCTAAAACACATCCGCAATAATGGAACTAATTGGATTTTGAGGTCAATGGTAGATTATTTTGAAGTCGATAATTCTCAAGGAGTTTTATTTTGTGTTCAAAATTTGGATAGATTAAAAATTTCTCTTTCTAATAATTTTTGTAGTTTGCATAATTATTGATTAAAATAAATGTAAGTTAGGAATAGGCCACCTTTGTGCAAACTTGATGGACAAGTTTGTGCCAGCAAAAAATCTTGCAAAGATCTTTTTTGCAAAAAGCAGGGGACTATAAAAAATGTAAGTTGAGAATAGGCCACCTTCTGTATTTCCCTGTTCAAAGCAGACGGAAATTGTTAACATTTCACTAAGCAGCTTAAAGCCTTGCACCAGTTGAGATGCTCGTTTCATCAAATCTCATCTTTCGCAGTTCCACGCAAGTTTCATTACTCTCGTTTAAAACTGAAATTTCAAACGAGGCCTGAGGTTTTCCTCAGAGCCAAGATGAACTGTGGCGTTTCTTTAACAGAGCTTTGCCTCACGACAATCGTTTTTCAACGACAACCATAATTAGTGGGCGGACCTTCCTCAGAATTCAACAATCTTATTTTATTGTTTATCTATCTAAAGACTGAATCCCGAAATTAACTACCCAACTTACAAAATTAAAGGGAATAAAGCATTTAAAAAACCTTCTATAGAAAGCTTTAAATACCTTTAAAGAGTAGTGACAATATGACAGATATATATGAAGATATTGGGACAAGTAAAAATGATCCAGAAACAAATAAAGCTATAAGAGAATTACTTGATGAAGGAACCAAACCTTCTAAAATAGAAAGAAAAATTATTGAAATTGATAAAACAACTTTTCTTACTGCCGCAGCAAGAGTTTTTAGAGCTTATAAAAAGATGAATGAAAGTAATTTTAATGAAGATCCTAAATCTGTGCTTGAAAAAGTAGCAAAAATTGGATATCCTCTTAAACCATTTGAAACAATGAATACAGAAGAATGTTTAGATTATTTAGTATCTCTTAATACTGAGATGTGTTCTCAACTAGGTAAATATTAATTTCAGATAATTATTTATATTTATTATTCTTGTATTTTCAATGGGATTAAACATCAGAGAACTCATTCCGCGTAAAGAAATTGAAATTTCAGATTTAAAAGGAAAAATACTTTGTGTTGACGCTTTTAATATCTTGTACCAATTTTTGTCCACAATTAGACAGGTCGATGGAACCCCGTTAATGGACAATAAAAAAAGAATCACAAGCCACCTTTCCGGGATTTTATATAGAAATGTCGCTCTGCTTTCTGAAGGGATCAAATTAGTTTATGTTTTTGACGGAGAGGCACCTGAACTTAAATACAAAACTCATGAAAAAAGAAAAGAAGCAAGAGGGTTGGCAAAAGAAAGATATGAAGAGGCAAAACAAAAAGAAGATTTAGTAACAATGAAGAGGTATAGTAGCCAATTGACACGGCTTGATAATGAGATGATTTATGAAAGTAAAGAGCTTTTAGAAGCAATGGGAATTTCTGTTGTTCAGGCCCCGAGCGAAGGGGAAGCAGAAGCAGCCTATCTTTGCAGGATTAAAGAAGAGGTCTATGCAAGCGTAAGTCAGGATTACGATACCTTACTTTTTGGGGCTTCTAAATTAATCAGAAATTTAACCCTGGCAAGAAAAAGAAAAACCTATACTGGATGGATTGAAATAAAACCAGAAATAATTGAATTGCAAAATGTGCTGAATTCCTTGGAAATAAATTTAGACCAGTTAATTTGTTTGGGGATACTTGTAGGAACAGATTATAATCCAAAAGGAATTCCGGGAATTGGACAGAAAAGAGCATTAGAAATTGTGAAAAAATACAAACAACCTGTCTTGATTTTTGAAAGTATTGAAGAACAAATGATGAGTTTAAGCGAAGACGACAGATTTAACTGGCAGGAAATTTTTGAGTTATTCCATAAACCAAAAGTTATTGATGTTGAATTCAAATCTGAAAAAATTAATGAAGAAAAAATTAAAGAAATTTTAGTGGAAAGACATGATTTTTCTGAGGAAAGAGTTGAAAAACAATTAGAAAGATTAAGAGATATTGAGGAGAAGAAAAAACAAAAAGGATTAAAAGAATGGTTTTGAAAAAGAGACAGGTGTCTTAATTCGAATAAGGCAAGTGTCTTAAAATAGAAATGTTTAAAAAGACAGGTGTCTTAATTCGAATAAGGCAAGTGTCTTAAATTAAAATGGCTGAAGAATATCAAAAAATTATTGAAGAAGTATTAGATGAAATTAAATCTGCCTTAAAAGATTCTAAAGGAATAACTGCCCACCAAAGAAGATTAGCATTTTCTATATCTTTAGGGGTTGTAACTTTGCTTGAAGATTATTTAAATAAGATTAATGTGTTAAAACAAGGAGCCAAAATAAATCACCTCTGGTTAAAAAAGAAAAAAGAAAATGTTAAAAAATTAATTTCTAAACAAATAACTTGCCCTGTTGAAAATATTAAAAATTTGGACTTATTATTGGATTTGGCGCACAAGTTAGAAAAAGAAAGAAATGAATTAGCTTATGGCAAGATTGTCTCTGAATCAATTTTAAAAGAAAAAATAAATTTATTTTTAAATTTAAAAAACCAGATAGAAAATGATTAAATCTTATGCAAGTTATTTTGTTTCTTATTTGCTGTTTAATTTGAAAAATTCAGATAACATATCAAAGATAATTTTGTTTGGTTCTGTTGCTAAAGGTGAAGCAGATAAAAAAAGTGATGTGGATATTTTTATTGAAGTAAAAAAGAAAACAAAAAAATTTGAAAGAGAAATAGAAAAGATTATAGATAATTTTTATAAAAGCAGGGAAGCATTGATTTTTAAGAGCAGGAAGATTGATAATAAAATAAATATTATTGTCGGGAAATTAGATGAATGGAAAGACCTCAAAAAAAGTATTGAAAGTACAGGCATTGTCCTTTATGGAGCATATGTTTCTTCTGGAAAACTTAAAGGAAGAAAATATGCTATCTTTTTTTGGGACAAAATTGGAAAAAACAGAGGAGCTTTTTTAAATAAGATTTATGGGTTTAGTTCAAAAAAGAAAAAATACAAAGGACTGATTGAAATTCTTAAAGGTAGAAAACTCGGGAAGAGCAGTATAATGATTCCTGTTGAACACATTAATGAAATTATGAAATTATTAAAACACTATAAAGTTAATTCAAAGATTATCGAAGTTTATTTTTAAAAGAATGGTTTTAGATTGGATAACCTCCTTGTCTTAATTTATTCTCTGCCTTCTCGAAATTTTTATATATTTTATCTCTTCCCCATTTTAGATTATTAATATAAATATAGCTTTTTTCTGGGTCAAGTTTTGATACTTGATTATTAATTTTAGTCAATTCATTTTTTAATTTATTAAAATAAAGAAATAGTTTTTCTTTTCTCTGTCCTTGAAATTCTTCTTTCATCACTTTTAATTTCCCCACTCTTTCTTTAATAATATATTTTTCTTTTTCCCACTCTTTTTGCGCGAAAATTTTTACTTTTTTCCTAACCAATCCTGCCCCTTTTGCAACCCTTCTTATTACTTCCAATGTTCCTTTACCAATTGCTCTAGCTTGTCTTTTTTCTTTTTCCCAATCATAATTTTCTCCAAGGTATGTAATTCCCTTACTTACTATGTCAAACATCTCTTCCGACATTTCTGATTCTTGAAGTTTTCTCTCAAGTTTTTGTTCATATTCATCAAGTTTCCTTTCATACCCCAATTCACCTTTTCTTTTTAAATGATTTAATCTAAGATTTCTTTTTCCTTCAGATAGATCTCTTCTATAATTAGAGTATAGTCTAAATGGGTAAGCTAATTCGCTAGTTAATTTTGACATAATTGTCACTAAACCATTTGTTTTTTTTCTTTGATATAATCCTGTTTGCATGATTATTATAAGAATATAAAGTTTATAAAGCTTTCTATGTGTTATTATCTAAAAGTAGTGAATTATATTTTATCCCTTATTATTAGGAGGTTCATATTTTGATTCCAATTTATATTTGCTCTTAAGCATTTGTTTTCTAAGTTTGTAATCTAATTTTTGCCCATATTTTTGTTCTGAAAGTTTTCTCTTGTAATCAAGATGCCCTCCAAAGTTTGGCAGATATTTTCCAATTAGAATTAATATTACTCCAATAAAAATAGCTATTCCCTTTTCATAAATAAAATCAGTAAAACTTATTATTATTAACAAAAAACCAACTCCAATTAAGGTTGTTCCAAAACTAAATCTTATTCCAAGATAAATTACTCCTGCCAACAAAACAAAAGGAAGAACTGCATACAAAAACCCTTCTGAAATCCCAACATTGTAAAACAAACCCTCAAAATCAAAACCAGTCCGATTTATCCCATAGGTTATTAATAATGAAACTACAAACGCAACAATCCCCGCAGTTGCTTTGTTATCTCTGAATACTCTTACTAATGCAAAATTCACGAGGGCAAAAGAAATTATAAAAACTGCCCCAAGAATCATTGTTGAAGAATCAATACTATCCAATAAATCACTCAAAGAAAAACTACCATAAGAACCATAATATGCACTTACAAAACTGATTAAAAATAATCCTATTGTGAATGAAAATAATAATTTCCCTTTTTGCATATTTTAATCAGGCAAAGTGTTTTTATAAATTTTCCCATAACATTTAAATCCTCTTTTTAGTTCTATTATTCATGAAAAAAACTCGTGCTTTTGATGTTTTAGGGAATATTGCCATTGTAAATTTTCCAGATGAATTTAAACACCACGGGCGTACCCCGAAAGATTTTAATAAAAAATCTTTACAAGGGGCAAAAGACAAAATTAAATTTGCTAAAAAACTTTTGAAAGAACAAAGCTCAATTAAAACTGTTTTAGAAAAGCAGGGAAAAGTTAAAGGCAGATTAAGAAAAATAAAGACCAAATATTTGGCAGGCGAAAAAACTAAAGAAGTTTTGTATAAAGAGAACGCATGTGTATTTAGATTTAATATTGACACAACTTATTTTTCTCCCAGATTAAGCAATGAAAGAAAAGAGATTGCTTCAAAAATAAAAAAAGGAGATAATGTTTTAGTTATGTTCGCAGGTGTTGCGCCTTTTTCAATTGTGATTGCCAAAAACTCCAAGGCAAAAAAAGTTTATTCCAATGAGATAAATAGAGAAGCAAATAAATATGCAAAATTAAATATTGAGCTAAATAAAGTAAAAGATAAAGTTGAATTAATTTCTGGAGATATTAAAAGGGTCATAATGTCTGGCGTTAACACCCAAGGGCGTACCCCGAAAAATTCTTTTCAAGAATTTTTACAAAGGGCAAAATTTGATGTTATTGTCATGCCCCGTCCAAAATTAAAAGATAGTTTTTTGGAACAGGCATTTATGTTAAGCAAAAAAAACACAAGAATTTTTTATTATGACTTTTGTGAAGTTGGCGAAGCAAAATTAATTGTTGAAAAAATAAAACAAGAAGCAAAAAAATTCAAAAAGAAAATTAAAATTTTGAAAATGAAAAAAGCTGGAGAAATTGCACCTTATAAAATTAGATTAAGAGTTGATTTTCAGATTTTATAAAGAAGGGATTGATTTTTTTTTAACTTTGAAAATATTCTTCAGGTTTGATTCTTTTTTGATATCTAAGGAAAAAACTACCAATTTCTTTTCTATAAGTTGTATTTTTCTCTTCCCAATCTAATATCTTTGAAATATTTTCACTTTTAGGGATAACTAAAATAGGTTTTGTTGTAGAGAATGATTCTCCTCTGGCGTTTTGGTAATGCCAAGTTTGTAATTTCCCTAAAAGTGAAAAAGGATGTTCACATTTTGCCATTATGTTCATTAAATCTTTATTAGTTCTTATTTTTCTACTTAAAGCATCAGAGGAAAATATCCCTAATTCAGACGCTATAGTTCCATAAATACTTTTCCATTTTGACAGGGAATAATTTTTTGCATTTTTGTTTTTCAAAACTCTTCTCAAAGAAAGATAATGATGGCAAGAAAATTCTTCTAATAATTGTCCATTCCCAGGCAAAACTTCATAAAACCTTGAAGATCCAGGAACATCTGCAGAAAGTAAAATATTAAGAAAAAAATCTCTATCTGGTCTAATTATTCCTGAATGCCTTTCAAATTCACTAATTAAACTTTCAGCTACTTCTTCATCCATCTTCTAAAGAATTAATCTTATTATTTAAGTACATCTATTCTTGAAAATATATTATGAAACTACAATTTCTTCTTCCCAACCACTAACTCCCTACTACTAACCGCTAACTACAACTTTTTTTCAACATTCACAGCAGTTGGTGCTTCTCCAACTCGCGACCTCGCACGAAGTTGTTTCACAAGGGCTATAACTTCTACCACGAAATCACTCGCCATGCCATTGGCACTCCGGCGAATCATAATTTCTTTTCAACCTTTACTGCTGTTGGTGCTTCGCCTCCATGCCAGGTAAATCTTGGTCTCATCCTCATAGGATAAATTCTTTCTGAGTTGTCATCAAGAATTATGGCAGAACCTTTTAATCTCGGTAAGTCGTCCATGTATTTTTTTATGCTTTCAAGAAGATAACTCTGCATAATATGATTAAGTGCTTCAATATCTGGCTGAGATGTAACCCTGTGTGCAATTACAATATCTGACTGAGTCATAACATCTTTGTGAATTTGCCCTGGCTGTTGTGTTGCTAAAACCAAAGATATCCCTGGCTGTCTTCCCTCTCTCAACAACTGAACCAATGCGTCGGTCGCAATTGTCTTTCCTTCTTTAGGAAGAAACTCATGCCCTTCATCTATAAACAACCAAACCAAAGGGTTCTCTTTTTTTTCTGGCGTTGACGAAAAATCAAGACCTCTTGAAATAGATTTTATCTCTTCTTTTTTCCTTGCATCCATTCTCTGATTAAAAATCTTTCTTGAAATTAAACTAATAACCAACGCCCGGACATTAAACGCCCCAATTGAATTATAAACACTCAGGTCCAAAACAGAAGTCATCCCCGCAGAAATTAAATCTTTTACCTGTGTTGCTTCTTGCTTTGCAAATATCCCCCATGTATCTGCTGCTTCAAACAATCCTATCGCGGCATTTTTAGTTTCTCTCGGAGTTTTTTCATCCCCCTCTAAATTTGAGATTACATCTTTAATGCTAAACCTCCCTTCTTGCTTTAATCTGGTTATAGTTCTTTCAATTAAAACCGACACAGGGTTTATTATATCCAATCCAAAAGTTATAATCCAGTCCTCTGAATTTAATTCTGCAACATCCAGGGCAAATTTCTCATCTACAGGAATTCCTTTTGCTAAATAATCATCATAATGCCCAAACGGAACAAAAACCTTTACCCGAAGATCTTTTGGTTTCAAATCCCAATCCTGCAATAATTTCTTATCTTTTTCATTTTGGAATTTCATAGTCCAGTAAATCCCCATGGTATCAAAGATTAAAGACGCAATGTTTTGACTTGTTTCTTTAGGAAGACTGGAAAGTTCTTCTGCTATAACTCCAAGAGTGTAGGATTTTCCAGAACCTCTTTTTCCAGCCACCAAAATTACATGGCTTCTCGCAATATCCATAAAAATTTTATTACTCAATGACGTGTATTGCCCCATTTTTACATAACCTTTTCCAAGAAAAACAAGCCCCTTATCCCCCAAAGCTTTTTTATCAGATTCATTTCTTCCAGTTATAATATTATATGGCATGATTAAAAATAGTTAAAGAGATTTTTAATTGTTTGGTTTCAATCTGGTTCACCAAAATATTTATAAACAATTTTTTCATCTTTACAGAATGGAAGAAGAAAAGAGCAATGTTCAGGAAGAAAAAACTGAGAAACCAGTTAAGAAAAAAGAAAAAATTTCTAATAAAAAAACTCTTACAGATAAAATGCGGGAGAACCCCTGGATTATTTCAACACTTGTTTTAGGAATTTTAACATTAATATTATTAGTTGGTAATTTTTCCGGAAGTGTTTCTAGAAATGTGATTTCAAAAAATGATGCCGGAGAAGCTTTACTAAACTTTGCCAATAACCAAGGGGCAGAAGCAGAATTAGTAGATGTTGAAGATATTGGAGATTTTTATGAGGTTACTTTAATGATGGATGGTCAAAATCTTCCTTTAATGGTCACAAAAGATGGAGAATATTTTTTATCCGGAGGTTTAGTTTCCTTGGATGTTATTCAAAAAACAGATTCTCAACCAACTCCACAGACCTCAGAATATTCTGAAGAAGATTTAGAAAAACTTAAAACTTTTTCAAGTTGTTTAGCAGAAAAAGGATTAATAATTTATGGGGCTAATTGGTGTGGTTGGACAAAAAAACTTGTAATTGATACTCTTGGAGGTTTTAATATTGCAGGAGATGCTTATGTTGAATGTGAAGAAAATAAAGAGCTTTGTGCTTCTGAAGGAATACAAGGTTACCCTACAATCAAACTTAATGGAGAATCATATTCTGGTGAGAGAACTTTAAAAGCTTTAGGTGAAGCAACAGAATGTATTGTTCCAGAATTAGAAGGAACAGGTGCTATAGCTTCTTCAAGTGATGCGAGTTGCAGTTAAAAGATGAGTTTAATAAAAAAATTTCTTGATTTAATTTGTAAAAATGTGGAAAGACCTTCTTATGATTCTTATTCAAATTCTCAATTAAAAACAGAAGTAATTGAAGTAACACCAGAATATTGGACAGGAAAAATTAATCGAGCAGATGGTTCTGTTATTAATGTTAAAGTGCATAGTATTGAAAATCTTCTTGAAAGGTGTCAAAAATATAATTCTTCCAGATAAAACACATCATTTGCTTATTATTCATCTTTCCAAATAATCAATCTCCTCCCCACTTAATTTCAACTCCTTTCTAATATTTTCATTCTTTAAAATATTCTTTATTATTGGAAACTCATTCATTGCTCTCTTTTGCCCAACATGAACATACTGCGCATATTTCTTGGCAATTGATTTCTTCTTGGCTGTTCTCTGGTTATTAAGCCAAATCTTTAAAATCCTCGTGGGTCTTTTGTAATTTGTAAATCCTGTTTTAATATTTTGTTTTGACGCTGAAATTCCATAACTTAAAAAAATATTTTCATAAACTAAAAACCTCCAGTATTGCTGTTTGTAAATTCTTCCCTTAAAAATATCTGCTCTGCTTAATGCCTCGTAAGCTTTTGCCAGCTCTTCCCCTTGATATTCTGCAGGAATGTTTTCTTCAAGCCATAAAAGTATTTCATCCAAGGACATATTTACAGAACCAAACACTTCCAATAAATCATTTGTTGGCTTTCCCTTAAAAATCATTTTTAGTGCATTGAAAATATCAACCTCTTTATTTCGCTCGTCTAAAGCAGACAGCAAAGGTTCTTTCATTCTGGATATTGTCTGCAAGTCATTTATTGCCGCTCTCAAATCCCCTTTGGCTTTCACAGAAATACTTACGATAATATTGCTATCCACAAAAAGATTTTCCTTTCTTAAAATATCAAATAAAACATCTTTAATTACTCTATAATCAATTTCTTTTAATTGCACAAGTTCTGATTTTCTTCTTAATGAACTTAACTTTCTTTTCCATATATCATTAGCTGTTATAATTACAGGATAAGATGTTGATTCAACCAAAGATAATAATTCTGTCAACCCTCCTCTGTCAACAGCAGAAATACCATCCACCTCATCAACAAGAATTATCTTCTGCTTTTTTACCAAGGACTTTTGCTCAATTGCTGGTTTAAGAACTTCATGCAATTTAATTTTATTTCTTAAATCAGACGCATTTAATTCAAAAATCTCAGAGTTTGTTTCTTTTGCAGTCACATGTGCTAAAGTTGTTTTGCCTGTTCCAGGAGGTCCGTGAAGAACAAGCGCTTTTTTTGAAGTTCTTGTTAATTTCCCAAGATTAAATCCTGAAACAAAATTTCTTATCTTAATCAGAGCCTCTGCTTGTCCTTTAATCTCTTCAAATTTTTTTGGTCTATATTTTTCAGTCCACGGCATTTTTATTTATATTAATTTATAAGATTCAAAATGAATCTTTGGTTCATTTATATTAAAAACATTTACTACTCTATATTTTCCTTTAGTATATAATTCTCCTTCTTTTAAAAAATGAGTCGCTTTCAAAATAAAAATGCTTGCTAATGGTCTTGATAATTTTTGGCTGCCTTTTGTTTCTAACAACGGTGTTTCCCCTTCTAACCAATAATTTCTTTGCCCTTTTTTAAGAAAATTATATGTTCTTCCTGCTATTAATTTTTCGGGCAAACATTCTTCTTCTAACCTGCCTACATTCCCAAATTTTCTTAATGCTAAATCCGGGTTAAATTCAACTTGTATTCCCATTTATCAAATTCCTCCAATTTTCTTTATAATAATTATATTGTTTTTCAAATTCTTCTCTGGGTGTTAAATAAATATTTAATTCATTTAATTTTTGCTTTAATACTTCCAACACTTTTTCCTTTTCAAGTTCAGGGCTAATTTTTTCCAATTCAATTATATAACCATATCCTTTTGTGAAATCCAAACAAACTTTGATTCCCTGCCAGTTAAATTGTTTTCTGTTCCTTAGCCATTTAATCTTTACATTGTGCCCGAGTTTATTCAGGAATTTTTCAAGTTTTTCAAAATCTTCCCTTTTTACAGGAACTTCAATTTCTTCCATGAATTCATCGTGGACATTACCAGACTTATGCCAGAGTTTTGCATTTTCATTATTTCTTTGTATTCTCAAATTTGAATTTGTGTCAAAATAATATGTTTCCTGAAAATCATCCTTGACAAATTCAGCATTTTGATTAAAGAATGCAAGTAATCTTTTATGTTGTTCTTCTGAGATAAAGCTCTGGATTTCAACCTCTATTTTTGGATTTATCTTTGATAAATCTCCATCTATTATAATTGGTTTCATAGCTTCAATTTCAGTTTTATATAAATCAATTTCCGGGATTGGATTATAAAGAAAGATTTTTTGGTTTAACACATAAGCAAAACCCATTTCTAAAAAAGTATTTCCTCCAATATAATTTGGTTGTCCATTTTTTTCAAGATTTAAAACTAATACAGCATCCCCTCCCTGCATAAGATTCCAAAATTCTTTCATAGCACCGAGATTATTTTTTTGGTAAATTTTAATTCTTTCTTTTTCTTCATCTGTTTTTCCAATAAAAGGTTTTGTTAAATTAGTTAAATATGCATCATGACCAAGTTTTTTTAATTCATCACAAACCTCATACATTTGTTCTGTTAATTGCATGCTTCCGATTATTCCTATTTTCATTTTCTATTTTGTTTGTACAATTCTTCCCTTTCCTTAAATTTATTGAGTGTATTTTGAATATATTCAGGAATTTTATCCACATCAATTCCCAATAAATAACCAGAGTAAATCAAATTAAATAAAACATCTCCATATTCCTCTTTAACATCCTTTAAATTTTCTACTCTTTTTTTACAAAAAATTCCTCTGTATTTTTGGACAGCATCGTTAAACTCCCCTACTTCTTGGGTTAATTTATTTAATACTGCATCTAAATCAAGACCTATTCTATCTCCTATTTCTTTTGTTTCTTCAGCTATTTTGCTTAACTTCATTTTATTTTGGATAAATATTTATTTATTATAATTGGTTTCATAGCTTTAATTTCAGTTTTATATAAATCAATTTTCTAAGTTATAATTATATCCTCTGACAGGTTTATACCAATCATCATAAATCCCAAGTGTAATTTGATTCACAATTGTCTTTTTATGCTGTTCTCCCCAAAAATCTTTTTCAGTATTTTCTTGCTTATCCTTTTCTTTAGCTATTTCTTTTAATTTCATTATTCACTTGCCCAACCCTGCGAGGACAAAACTTGCTATAAGTGATTGAAGTTGAATAAAAGGGTCAGAGCCCTCTGTAATTCTGAATTCAATCTCGCCTGTTTTTTCTGTAAGTTTTACTTTTATTTCTGGTTCTACAGGAAGATTCCAGATTTCCTTTTGAATTGCTTTAATAACATCTTGCCCTGAAATACTTTCTTTAAGCATAATATCAAGAAGCTTTTCCCTTGATTTTTGAAAGTCGCCGGATAATGCATAATCAAGAACAATCTTGATGTCTTTTGGCTTTGCATTAGAAATTATTGTTGAAATAAGTTCAGAGGTTATTGACGGCGAGATTGAAGCTGTTGACTGAAGTATGTTAATCGCCCTTCTGCAATCTCCTTCACTTCCTTCATAAAGTATTTCAACCGCATCCATCCCAATTGTTAAACCCTCTATCTGCGCAATTTTCATAACTACTTTTTCAACATCTTTTTTTTCTAAAAGCTTGAACCTAAAAATTGCACATCTTGACTGAATCGGGTCAATAACTTTGCTTGAATAATTACATGATAAAATAAATCTGCAAGTCGCTGAATAATTCTCCATGGTCCTTCTTAATGCCTGTTGAGCTTCAGGTGTCAGTGCATCAGCCTCGTCTAAAAAAATAACTTTAAAATTCACATTCCCCAAAGATTTTGTTCTCGCGAAATTTTTCACTTTTTCCCTAACAATATTAATTCCCCTTTCATCAGATGCATTTAACTCAAGATAATTTTCTTTCCAATTTTCCTTGAATAATTCTTTAACAACTATTAACGCCAGTGTTGACTTCCCTGTTCCTGCTGGTCCTGCAAACAACAAATGCGGAATGTTCAGGGAATTTGTAAGTGATTCAACTCTTTTTACAATATCTTGCTGACCCACAACTTCCAAAAATTGCGAAGGCCGATATTTTTCAGTCCAGATTTCGCTTGTCATCAAAAGACACCTCGCGGTTTCTTTTGGAAGCTTCCCTCTTTGCACTGAAAGGCGATTTCTTTAATGCAATCCGACGGAAATCGCACAAAATTCTGATAGGGGTTTACGAATTTAGCAACCATAATATATTTATTTTAAGTTAATTAATAAAGATTTCTGTGGTTAAAAGGGTGTTTAAAAGACTGGACACTAAAATTACTTACTTCTGGCTCTTCTCAGTTTTCTCTTGTGCTTTTCTTTTCTAAGTCTTTTACGCTGCCACTTCCAACGCATCTGCCTTTTTTTCTTCCATCTACGGCTTGATCGTTTCATTCAAATTTACCACTATATTTAATTTGAATGAATGAAAATTTTCCCACGGACCTACTTGGTATATTTGATTTCATAGAAAAGAAAAGAGAAAATTGGTTTTTAAAGATTTGGTTTACCGGCTTCTCTTTACATTAATTCTTTTGCAATATTTTCTAATTGGACATTTAGAACACCAGGGAGAAACAGGCTGACAAATTGTCTTTCCAAATAATACAAAAATTCCATTAAACTCCTTCCAAAATTTTTTAGGGAGAATTTTTTCAAGTTGTTTTTCTGTTTTCTCAGGAGTTTTTGTTTTTATCCAGCCAATTCTATTTGGAATTCTATGACAATGAGTATCAATAGGCAAAACAGATTTTCCAAAAGCAAAAGCCAAAACAATATTGGCTGTTTTTGGACCAATTCCTTTTATTGAAAGGAGTTCCTGTTTTGTATTTGGCACTTCTCCTTTATATTTTTCAATTAAAACTTTTGAAACATGCTTAAGTGTTTTGGCTTTCTTTTTATAATGCCCAGAAGAAAAAATCAATTTTTCTAATTTCTTTATTGGAAGTTTAATTATTTCCTCAGGAGTATCTGCAACTGCAAATAATTGTCTTGAAACCTTTTCTGTATTTTTATCCTGAGTTCTTAAAGAGAGCAAACAAGAAATTAAAATCCTAAATGCATTTGGTTTGCGTCTCATACGATTCAAAGTTGTTTTATCACTTGAAGAAAAATTCTTTGAAAGTAATCTCATTATTTGAGAGATGTTATTTTGCATAATAAAGTTTAGAATATAAATACTTATAAATCTTATTTAAGATATTTTTATATGAAAAGAAATTATCATCCAGAAATACCCATTAGTAAAAACAATCATCTTTATTCTGTGGATGAAAGTCTTGTAAAATTTGCTAGGAAATATATGGAATCTCTTCCTTCATACGAAGATGCAAATGTTGAAAGAGATAACAAATCTAAAAAAGAAAAATTGCTCAAAAAGATTTCATAATTACTTCTTCACTATCCCTTCACCAACCACTCCTTTTATCTCCTCAACACATTTTGGATTAACCAAAGTTGCCAGTCCTTGTGGCTCTTCTTTATTAAGAATATTTTTTAAAATCCGTCTCATAATTTTCCCACTTCTTGTCTTTGGCAATTCATCCACAAAATATATTTTCACAGGTCTTGCAGTAGGACCAATTGCTTTATCCACATCTTTTTTTAATTTTTTTTCAAGAACTTCTGAAGCAGTGCCTTTTTTCAAAACAACAAAAGCAATTGGAACTTCTCCCTTGATTTTATCTGGAATTGGAACAACTGCAGACTCATTTACTATTTTATCCTCGTTAAGTGCATTTTCCAGTTCTGCTGTTGATAACCTGTGACCTGCAACCTTCATAACATCATCTGTTCTTCCTGTAACTCTTATAAATCCTTCTTTGATAAAAGCACCGTCACTGGTATCATATTTATCTTTGAATCTTTTCCAATAAGTTTTTACATATCTCTTGTGATTTTTATAAATCCCGTGAAACATTCCAGGAGCAAAAGGACTTAACTGAACTAAAAATCCGTTTTTGCCTGATTTAACTTTTTTGCCTTTTTTATCTACAACAATGTGCCTTGTTCCGGGAAAACTTTTTCCAGCAACAGTTGGAACAAAAGGACCAACTCCCGGCAAAGCATTTATCAAAGTCCCGCCAGTTTCTGTCTGCCACCAAGTGTCAATCACCGGACATCTTGAATTTCCAATTTTCTTAAAATACCACTCCCACGCATCTTCATCTATTGGCTCACCAACAGTTCCTAAAATTTTCAAACTCTTCAACTTATTTTTTTTAATATATTTATCGCCAAACTTCATAAACATCCTGATTGCAGTCGGAGCAGTATAAAAAACTGTAACTTTATTTTCATCAATAATATCCCACCACCTGCCAGGATTTGGAAAATCAGGAGAACCTTCATAAATTAAAGTTGTGTTTCCAGTCAATAAAGGACCATAAAAAGCATAAGTATGCCCTGTAATCCACCCAATATCAGCAGTGCACCACAAAATATCATCTTCCCGCAAATTAAAGTTCCATTTTGTTGTCCAGTAAGCCTGCGTGGCATAACCTCCTGTATCATGAATCACTCCTTTTGGTTTGCCGGTTGTCCCAGAAGTGTAAAGTATAAATAAAATATCCTCAGAATTCATGAGCTCTGGCTTGCAATAAGAATCTGCTTTGTCTATTTCTTTTTCAAATGAAAGATATTTTCCCCTGTATTTTTTATTTTTTTGAATTCTATCCACCATAATGATATTTTTTACTTTTGTTCCTTTAACCGCTTCACCAACTTTTTTCTTAAGATTCTCTGGTTTTCCTCGCCTATAATATCCATCTGCACTAATCAGAATTTTGGCTTTGCCATCTTTTATTCTTGTCTTTAATGCCCCTGCTGAAAAAGCAGAAAAAACAACAGAGTGAATCGCGCCGATTCTTGTACACGCTAATATTGAAATCAATGCTTCAGGAATTAAAGGCAGATAAATAGCAACAACATCTCCTTTTTTCACGCCTAATTTTTTCAGGACATTTGCAAATTTATTGACTTTATCATAAAGCTCTCCATAAGTCAGTTTGACTGTTTTTTCTTTCACAGGTTCTGGAACCCAAATCAATGCAGTTTTATTTTTGTCCAAATGTCTGTCCAAGGCATTAACACAAAAGTTTAATTTCCCTCCCTTAAACCATGTAAAATAAGGCAGTTTTTCCTCATATGTTTTTTCCCAGGGTTTTTCCCATGTAATTCCTTCTTTAGCCAACTCCCCCCAAAACTTAACAGGATTTTTTTCTGCTTTTTTGTAAATCTTATCATCTTTAACCCAAGCAATTTTTTTCATCTCTTTGCTTGGCCAATACTTTCCAGATTTTTTAGTAATGTAAGTTGTCATTTTTATATTGTTCCTTTACCTTTATAAAACCACAAATCCCTGTCTTTTCTTAATCCTATTTCTCTATAAAATTTATCAGTTTCAGAATTTTCAGACCCGGCATACCATCTTAGTTTTGGATATTTTTTAATGCACCTCTTAACTAATTTTTCACCAATTCCATGTTTTTGATACTCTGGTTTAACAACCAAACCAAATATTACTCCATTTGTTATTTTATCTGTTAAGGCCCTCACAGCACCAACAAGTTCTTTTTTATCCCAAACAGAAATAACTATCTGTGAATTTTTATATGTTTTAGAAATTAATTTTCTTTTAGGGAGTTTATCTTTCTTAGTAGCCCAACCTACAGATTTATACAACTCAAACAATTGTTTATAACTTATTTTTTTTTTATTGCTATATCTTAATTTCATCTTCTCCAATACTTTCCAGATTTTTTTATTATGTAAGTTGTCATTTTAGTTTAAATTTTTCTTTAATTTCTTTAACAACTTCTTTAACAGATAATTGCGTATTGTCTATAACCAAATTTTTTACAAAAGGAATTTCAGAATTGAGATTTCCTTTTTTCATTATCTTCTTTAAAACATTTTTTGTATTAACTTTTTTTGTATTTTTTCTACTCTGACTAACAACCCTTCTCAAAAGTTCATCACTACTGCATTTAAGTTTAACAAAAGAATAATTAATTTTAAATTTCTTTAACTTTCTTATAAAATCTCTAAATCTCCCATTACTTAAGGGATTACTATAAATTTCGGTTAGTATCAAACTGTTATCTTTCTTCTTTGCTATTTTAATAATTTCAATTTTAATATTTTCGTATAAATCCCATAAATCATCATCGTTGATATCTTCTGTTATTACAGGCATAATAAGTTCAAAAATTAAATTATGAGGAAAATACCTCGCATTAGTTATTTTTGCAAGTTCTTTTGCAATTGTCATTTTCCCTGTTGCAGGAGGTCCGTAAATTATTACTAATTTCATCTTTTCCAATACTTCCTGTCTTTAATTCCTTTTTTCCAAAGCATTTTTGTATAGCCAGTGTTGTCAATTTGATTTGGTTTTATCTCCAACTCTTTAAGAACCATTTTAATTTTATTCTTGGCTTTTTCCATCTCACTTTTCTTGGCAAGATATTCTATCTCCATAAAATATCCAAGATGTTCCACCTTATTTATTTCAATTATAATTCTCTTATCTTTTTTATGGGTGTAAGATTCAGAAGTCTTTCTTTTTTTCATCCACTGCACAAATCCCAAGTCCATCATCAAGGCCAAAAAAGATTTTGGTTCTTTAATCTTAAATTCAAATTCCTCTTTGACAATCACATCTTTATCCCAGTATTTTGTCAGCCATTTTTTAAAATTAACAACATATTCTTCTTTTGTACTTCTAATTCTAAATGCTTTTTTAGGATACCCATGTCTCCTAAATTTTTTATGCAAAGCAAAATAATCATCCCCTCGGGTTTCTTTTTTCTCAAACCGCGCTATCTTCTGAATTTTCTTTCGTAAAGCATTCACATCATTAATCCTAACTTTAGTTTCAACTTCAAGCAACATTTTATCCTCTTTTAAATTTAAATAGAATTATATTTATAAAAGTGTTGATTAAGAAAAGCTTAAGCAATTAATAACTTAATTTTGAAAGTTGATTTGCAAACATTTAAAAACCATTATGCATTGATGATAAGCATTATATCTAATCAATAAAACTAAGCATTAATGCACAATGAAAACAAAAAAAGAGTTAGTAATAGAACTTCTTAAAAGAAATACAGATGGACTTATAATAATAGAAATAGCTAAAAAATTAAAAATTTCAAGAAATACTGTTGCAGTTGTCCTCGCTGAATTAAAAGGTGCAAAATTAATCAGAATCCGACCAGTAGGTAAGGCTAAATTAAATTATTGGAAAGGATGTAAAAAATGAAAATTAAATTATTAATCTTAATGTTAATCTTATTAATTAATAGTGTTACAGCAACTTGTACAGTTACTTTTGATAAAACATCTTATGCTCCAACAGAAACAGTAACTGCGACAATACTTTGTAATCAACACCCTTCAGAATCAACAAAATCATATACTCTTAATTGGACAAATTCTTCCGGGGATCAAATAGAACTTGATACTGGAACAACTCCTAAAGCAGACGGAACTAATTACTTTTTTGAGACTTATGTTCTTTCTTCTGGTTACTCAGGAGCAATAAATACAACCTTGCAAGGAACAGGTTTGGAGGGAACTGACGGGGCAAATGTTACAGGAGCTTCTTCAAATTCTTTAATAGTTAGCAGTATAACATTTTCTTCTTCTGAGCAATTATATCTTGGAAAAAATCTTGGAATAGGTTTTATCTTAAAAGACGAAAATGCAAAAAAGATAAATAACGCAATATGCACTGTTGCAATAGATGATGGAGATAACTTGCCGATTGTTGAAGCAAAAAAGGTCATGGTTTATAATGGAAAGGGGCAGGCAGATTTTGAGTTAACAGACAATGCCTTTGGAGAAGGAAAAGATTATAAGGTAGTAGTAAGATGCGTTTGCGGGATAACTTCAACAAGTTCTGCTTGTTTTGATGAAAATGGAACAGAAGTATCAAGTTCTATTGGAGAGGGTTCAGACACCTTTACACTAAACACTTATTTGACTGTAAATACTGTTGTTGATAGAAGTCTTTATTATATGAAAGAAGAAATTTTTATCTGTTCAAATGTAACTAATGTTAATTTAACTACAAGAATACCGATGAAAATATTTTATCAGATTAGATGTAGTGCAGGAATTGATACAGATTCAGATACTGACAGAGTTTTGATTGCCTCTAACCCGGAAGATGAATCTGAAGAAAGAGGAATATCTACAAATACAACTCAAATGCAGTGTAAAAGGTTTATTATTCCTGAACCAAAATACTTGCAGGGACAAAACAGTGAATGCTATGCATCTTCATCAGTGTGGGTCCTGAATGATTTAAGAGAACCTGTTACAGGATATTTTACAACAAGTCCTGTTTTCAATCTATCAAGCGATGAACTAAATTTAAATCCTGATTGGGAGCAAATATCCACAAATAAATTTAATACAATTATCAATTTAAGTGCTGTAAAATACAGGCAATTTAACGGGGGTGGAATAGGAAACATTGATTTAATGCTTTCAGAAGCTATGCAAGGAAGCATAGATTCTTTTAAACAATATTCTGGCGGGACAACAAGGATTGAGGATTTTATAAGTGCAAAATATATTAAGAATATCACTGCAACAAATAGTTCAGGAAGTTCAGTAACTGCTGTTTTGGAATTTTTAAGTGATGGATGTTTAGAAATTGCATTAAGAAGCATAGACATTAGTTCAACTGGATTTTATAATATAACAATTGAATTTAATGACTGGGAAGAAAGGCAAAGTGATGCTTTAGAAGGCATAGAAAACAAGACAGGAACATTTCATTTAGATGTTAATTGTCCATCCTCAGGGATAATTGGAAGTAATATTGCGTGCATAATTACTGCTTATGTTGAAGATTCTCAAACAGTTCAAAAAGAAGTTGATTTTACTTGCCATATTTCCGATGGCACAAGTCAATATAGTTCTGTAAACTTTAACCAGATGATTACGCAGAATGCTGTATCCTTATCTAGAAATTTTGCAATTCCTTCGACATTTAGTGATGGAACGCAGTATGTCCTGCAATGCTATGCAGATTATTATAATTTAGGAAGCAGAAGAGATAGTTTTTATGATACATTTACTGCCAGTTCTCCTTCGGTTGGAGGCGGAGCTTCAGGGATTAGTAGAGCTGAAAATGAAACTAATGGTGCCTCAATTACAGGAGGAATTGTTGATGAAGGAGACGAAAAAGAGGATAAAGATATTGGGGATATCTTTAAAAAATTTAATCCTTTTAGTCCAAAAAGAAATTGGGCATTTATATTTGTTGAGATAATTATTTTAACAGGAATAGTAAGTTTAATTTGTTTTTTTGTTAGGAGGAATAAAAGAAAAAGTCATCACTATCATTCTGGTAAATCAAACTGGGAAGAAGTAATGAAAAAAGTTCTTGCAGGAATTATTATTTTGTTAATTATTTCTTTGCTTGGAGCAGGAATTTGGTATGGCTACGGGATTATAAAAAATTCATTTCAGGGAATGCCAACAATAGAACAAACAACACTCTCAGGAATAGAAGAAACTTCTTATTTGTTATTAAAAGGAAATTTGATTAAAATTATTTTCCTGATTTTTCTTGCAGTTTTGATAATATCTTTAATTATTATAATTTTTACAGCAGTTTTGACTTTAATAGTATCCAGATTATTGAATATAAAAGGAGAAATAAGATTTGGAAATGATCATTCAAGAAAATATTATGAAGACAGAAAAAGCACAAAGCTACAGCAAAAGCTAAATCAAATGATATTAAAAAAAGAAATCAAAAAAGAAAAATTAAAAGAAAGTTGCAAAGTGAAGAAAATGACTCCAAAACAATTTGCAGATTTTGTGAGGAGGAGGAAGTAGGGGGATTGGAAACGCCCCAGCCAAACAAAATTACTTTTTGTCACACCAATAATATGTATTTTTTAATTGTTAAGAGAATGAAGGCTTTGTTGTTTATATAATTTTTAGAATATAATATCTCCAATTTTTGTAGTCACCCAAGTCTTTTTTTATGAACAGTCAAATATCTCCTCAAAAAATAATCAACAAAAGCTTCCTGTCCTTTTGGGAAGGCTCCATAATAAGAAGCTCTTTTTTTGTATTCTATAATCAGCATTGGGTAACCTGCATGCCAAAGAATATAGTTCATTAATAATCTTCCTATCCTTCCATTCCCATCACCAAATGGATGTATGCTTTCAAATTGAAAATGCACTCTAGCAGATAATTCAACAGGATTTAATTTTGACTTGTTAACAAATTCTATAATTTGATTCATAGTGGATTTAATCTCTTTCCAAGAAGGAGCAACATAAGGGCTAACTCTAACAAGGTAATCTCTATATTTACCTGCAATATCTGATTTAGTTTCACCGAAAATTTCCTTATGCCATTTTAATAATAACTTGTTAGTAATCTTTTCTTTTTTATTTAATATTTCTAAAAATACCTTACTATACATTTCTGTTTCCTTTATATCTCTTAAAGGTTTATTAGGTGCAATCTTATCCTGAATAATTTCTCTTACTTCATGTGATGTGATGGTTGAACCTTCGATAGCATTAGAATTATAAGTAAAAGCAATAGCAATCTCCTCTTTTTCTTTTTCCCGGGCAGATTTTGGAAGTCTTTTCCATTCATCCTGAAAATGTTTCTTTATTCCCTCTAACCTTTTATATAAATCAAATTTTAACTCCTTGCTAAACTCTCCTTTTATTTCATCAATATTTTTTGGAATTTTTAATCCAACATACTTCTCTTTTGTTATCACTCTTTTTCCTTTTCTAAATGAATGTTGTAAATAGTAATATTTATTTCTCCCTTTTTTTCTGGTTATAATTCTCATAAAAGTATTACCATTACAAACTATTTAAATATTATGTTTTTAAGAAAAATGTAATGGTACGCCCCAGCTGATAGGAGTTGAGGCCTCGTTAGAGGTCATCCCTCTTTGGGAAACCCAGAGGGTGAAACCCCTCTGCATTACGCCCCAGCCGCCGAACTCACGTTCATGGCATCCTCGTGGGATTTGGTTTTTATATGGAATATTTTTATTTATTGTTGATTTATTGACGCTGTTTTGATTTATAAATATTGTCGAGATGGGAGTGATTGATGTTTTACGCCCCAGCCGACGAAGTCACGTTCATGGCATCCTCGAGGGACTGGGTTTTTATATTGAATATTTTTATTTATTATACAATTTCACGAGGCTGTTTTAATTTATAAATATTGTCGGGGTGGGAGTGATGGGTCGAGAGATTTATATCTCTCGCTTATTTTATTTTGAATATTTATCTTTAAAATATAAATGTTGGAATATTCTAGCTTGATAATGTGTAATAAGCAAGTAATTATAAAAGTTGCTTATGATTTCCTGAATTTGGGGGGGAGAAAATAATGTCTTTTTCTTAAAGTAAACCAGAATACTCTTTTCTTTTAAAATAAGTTTTTGATTCTCCCAATAAGGTAAAAGTTCTCCTGTTTTTGGATTTGATACTCTTAAATTTTGAGAGAAACTTTCTGGTGTTGGATGATTGAAGTTAGAATATTTTTTCCAATGTCTCTGGAGCATTTTAAAGTAATCTTTATGTGTCTTATCTTTTTCAAATTCTAGATTCAACGGATATGAAGAATCTTCTATTTCTTTTAATCTTTCATGCATTTTAAATGGAAACTTTTTCTTTGGATTCCCCCCAAAATTTCCAAGATAATTTCGATTAACATTAACTAATAAAACTCTTACAAATAAATCGATAATGTGTCTAATAATAGCAAAAGAAGATAAAAAACATTCTTTTTCTAAAGAGTTAATAAATTCATTATTTAGTTCATAAAGTCTATCGACAATATACTGATAATGGAAATCCTTATGCATTTCATTAACTTTTTCAGTAATTAGAAATTCAGAATGGGTTTCTTGTATTAAATTATTTATAGTTCCTAGGATAATTTCTTTATTAAGAACATCATATTTTTTTATTAATTTCTTCAATCTTCTTCTTGTTTGTTTCTTTTCAAGATAACAATCAAATTCCTCTTCCCATCCCCTTAATGTTTTAGAAAAGTATGTTCTTAATATTAGTTTGCCTTCTTTAGTTATTCTTGCATTTCCCATAATTTATACTAATGACAATTCTTTTTAGTTTTATTCCTTTTTTAGAATAGTATTCAATTTAGAAATATTTTTATAGTTTATTATCCTTTTACATTTAATATGGTTTTGTGTACTCTTAGAGTGGAAGTAGATAAATCAGCAAGATCAAATGTCTTATTTCATTCTTTAAACAATCTAGTTATAACTAAGGAAGACATTTTTAGTCATGGCGTTCTTATTGGAGATGTTCCTCCTAGGCATTTATATAGTTCAGATTTTGAATATTTGCATAGTCGTATGCCTCATTGGAGAAGTCTCTTTGAAGATTTTTTGCAGTTAGATAATAATAGAATAATAGTAAATAATTCTATAATAGATACATTTAGATCTCATTTGTCTGAATTTGTTGGTGTTGGTGTAGGACTTTATTACTCTACTAAGATTTTAAATATAAATTTAAATAAGTTTTCTAAAATTCCAAGTCCTTCAACTATAATTAAACGTCTAGATTACAGAGCCATAAATAATTCAAAAGTTTATGAAATTGAGACAAAAGGCACCACTTACAAATCTAACATTAATGCTTGCGTTGTGGATTGTTTAAAAAAGAAAAGAAGTTCTGTTAGTGGTGCTACATTACGTTTTGGTGCAATAACTCTCTTAATGCGGGAAAATAATAAAGGTAGTTCTAAATTAGTTATTTGTGATGACCCAGAAACTAATAATAAAGCTAGTTTCGAGGATAATGTGAATAATATATTAAATCACTATGCGTTTATATTGAGTTTTATTTTAAATACTATCATATATAATAGATTTGCTAATAATATAAACAGGAAAAATAGAAAATTGAATGCTCTAAGGAATATTTTACCTAAAAATAAATTCAATGTAGGTTATAAATTCAGTGGCAAAACATATTTTGGAGGATTTTTTGATAGGAGATTAATTTTTGAAAACATAAAAAAATATGTTTATTTTGAAAAAAATGTTATTGGGGATTTTGAAGAATTAACTAAAAAAGTCGGAAGAATAAAATATTTTTTAGGTGTTGATGAGAGAGTTATAGACCTTATTAATTCTGAGAGATTTGAAGAACTCTTAAATTACACCCATAAAGAGTACTCTACTGAAAAAAATAAATTCTCTTTGTCTTTGTTAAAAAATGGAGTAATTTTTATTAAATCTATTGATGATATTGATACTCAATTTAAAGAGAATTATCCAGACAATAAGGTTAAAGAAATTCTAAATTTGATTATACCTTATATGAAAAAGGAATCTCATAAATGTGGTGCTTCCTGTAAGAGTAAAAATATAGAAGGAAAACCCTGCGATATCAGGACTTATAATAAACATTGCCATTTCCATAGATAATTCATTATTTATTATCCAGATAAACTTTTGTAAACAACAATCTTATTTGACCTATCTTTTATTAGTTATATTTTCTAAGTTTTTATCTATTCTATAAACTCCAAGGCATATATTTATTCATCTTTTTTTATTAATAAATTTTTCAACCATTAACTCTCCACCGCCCCTTCCCAATTTCTGTTTTTGTTGTATCAACGAACAAATCTTCTTCTTGAATTGTATTTCTTCCCTCACTTCCGACACAAAAACAAAAAAATAGGCACAGCATCATTTTTGTCCATGTTTGAAATTGCCTTTTTCAAATCTTCAAATGACCTGTGCATAATCATTTTATAGCTGAATTTCTCCCGCCTTTCTTTTAATTGTGGAAATTCTTTTAACAAATCATGCTTGAGTCTTATAAGATTCCATGCTCTCCGACCTTCGCTGTATGAAATTTCTCCTTTGACATTAAGAGTTTCATGTTTTGGTTTTAATATTTCTGCCATGCTTTTGGTTCAAGAATTAGGCTTCTTGAGGTTCCATCGCCTCATAAATAACTCAAACTTCACAGATATATAAAAGTTAAGTTCACAAATACATCAAAAGCACATAAATCTTTAAAAACCATGAATACGCTTCATTTCTAGCCCGGTAGAAAGAGTTCTGATGAATTACAATGACTAAAACAAAAAAGTTATTTTTCGACTACGGTGGGCTTATTGCTAATTATGATTTTAATAGAGAAACTCTTTTCAGAGCACACAGATTAGCTTTGGGTTATTTGAATTCTTTAAATGGGCATAAAATTAATTTAACTCAACTTGCAAAAGCTCATGAGCAGACTATTAAAACTTATCTTACAGCCAGAGAAAAGGACAGCTCAGAGTGGCGAATGAATAAGATAATGCGTTTGTTATTATCTAATCTTGGATTAAATGGTGTGCCTGTTTCAGGAGTGTCAGAAATTTATAAACAGAACGACCATGATTCTACACCTTACCCAGATACAAAAGGAGTTTTAACTGAACTTGCAAAAAATAGAACATTAGGAATAATTTCAAATCTGCCCCACGATTCTTTAATTTATGAATTAAAAAGTGCTGAATTGCTGGATTTATTTGAAACAGTGACGGTTTCTTTTGAGGTGGGAGTTAGGAAGCCTCATCTAAAAATTTATCAAGAAGCATTGAGAAGAGCAAAAGTGACTCCTGCTGAAAGTTTTTTTATTTCGCATGACAAAGAAGAAGTTAGAGGAGCGAGGAAATTTGGAATAGAAAGTTTGCTTGTTAAATCTATCAAAGAAGTGATAGGAGCTGTATGAAAATAATTTACACAAACATAAGTCCAATTACAAATGCATACACGAACATAAACCACATCTTTTATTTAAAGAAACAAAAGCCACAAAAAGTTTATATTTGCATCTGGGATAATTTTGTATATGAACATCCTGTTTTTGAGAAAAGTTTAAACACCACGACAAACAAGATAGAAAAATTGCAGGAAAATGTTAAGATTATAGAAAAACTTCTGTCTTATCTTAAAATAGATTACAAAATAATTTTTCTTTCTGAAGCAATGAACCGATTGTTTAAGAATCCGACTTATCTTTCAGAATTTCAAAGCATACTTTCTCAGATGAGAATTGAGGAATTAAAAAAAGGTTTTGAATTGGAATATATTCCGTTTGACAAAATAAGTTTATCAAAGGTAAATTATATTATTGCAGATTATCTTATTGCTACATACTTGCCAGAATTATTCCCAGAATTATGTTCAAGTGCTCCTAATAATTATTTTACTTCTGAAAGATTCAGGGCATTTCATAATAAAATAAATCAATATCTAAAAACAAACTTCTCAAAACACATTCCGCCAAAAACTATTTTTGTCAACGGTGTTCCAGTTATCATCCATCCAAAGAAAGAAATAATTCCGTCTTTAGAGATGTCAGTTGAGACAATAAAAAAGATAACGGAATCTCATTACCTTAAACTTCCTCAAAAAAAAGAGTTTTATGATTTGGTTGAAGTTTTATCCACTGTTTTGAACAATTATAAATTTAAGAATAAAAAATTAAAGAAAAAAGAAATTGAAGGCATTTTTAAAAAATTAAAATATAAGGATTTTATAGAATTTATTTCTGAAAACCTCTATGACTATTTTGTTAAGATAAGAAACATCACATCCAAAATAAAAATTGAAAAACAAAAAAAGACTCTTTTTATTTCAAATTATCATGAGTTTAATCTCTGCCTAAAACCTTTGAATAATATAAAATTTAAGATTTTAAAAAATTGCAATGGAAATAATAGCAGTTTGGATATTTCAAGAAAGGCAGGGTTGAAACTCAGCACTGTTTCCACTTATCTCGCTCACTTGCGGGCTAAAAAATTAATAAGCAATTCAAGGAGACCGCGAAGATTAATTGATAATTTTGTAATAGATTTGGAGGCTATAGAAGATGATTCCTAGAGAAATGCTTTTAGAACCAGAGGTTTATGCAATTGAGCAGGACTTGACAAAGAAATTGTATCATGCGATTCATACTTTATCCCCGCTGTTTGAATTTCAGAGAAATGGGCATAAACTCCCAAAAGTTGAAGTCACGAATGAATTAGTTAATATGAGTTACAATCCTTCTCTTAATAGAGTGCAGGCTTGCAGATATGATTCTCTTTTTTCAAATTCTGAAATTGGCGAAGAAGCAGGACATTATATTCACTTTAAGAAAAATCCTTTGTTTGGAAAATATTCAGAAGAGGATGGTTTAGTAGTGAGACATCTAATTGAATGTGTTGGAAGATTCTCGGGGTTGGCTTATTCAAATTTTGTTGGAGAGAAAATAGAACCAATAGAAAAAATGCAGGAAAATTTAAGGGAGACACATGAAGCCCCATATCAATTAGCAGATTTTCTTTTTCATAAATTTGGAACAGGGTTCTTATCACAATTAGGAAGCATGAGATTGGGTGACTTTAAAAAATTAAAAAATCGTTTTGGAGGCATATTATGAAAATAGTCTTTGTTAATTCTCCCCTGCAGGATTATGGAAAAATAAAAAAGCAAGAGTATTATACAACACCTCCACTCGGGTTAGGTTATTTAGCGACAATTGCTAAAAATATGAATCATGAAGTTAAATTAATTGATTCAGAAGCATTAGGATTGTCTTTGGATAAAACAGTCTCAAATGTCTTGAACTATCATCCAGACCTCGTAGGGATTAATCTTTTGACCCCAACAGTAAACTTGAGTAAGGAAATTATTAGAAATTTGAAGGTTAAAAATTCCAAATTAAAGATAATTGCTGGAGGTCCACATGCAACAATAAGACCTACGCAAGTATTAAATGATATTCCTGAAATTGATATTTTGGTTAGGGGAGAAGGAGAATTATCTTTAGAAGAAATTCTTAGAGGAAAACAATTGAATGAGATAAAAGGCATATCTTATATTGAGAATGGAAAAATTACTCATAACCAAAATAGACCATTAAATAATGATCTAGATTCATTAGATTTTATCGATAGAAGTTTTTTTGTTAATGATCCTTCTATTGAAAATGGACATCTCAAGTCAGTGATTATGGGTTCAAGAGGATGTAATTATACATGCAGTTTTTGTTCTGCCCCACTTACTTCGGGAAAAAAGATAAGGGTAAGGAGTATTGAAAATATCGTTGATGAAGTTGAATTTTTAAAAGAAACGCATGGAATAGATTCTGTGCATTTTTTAGATAATGATTTCGTCCACAACAAATACCGAGTTCTAAATCTTGCTGACGAGCTGAGGTCGAGAAATCTAAATATAAGATGGAGAGCACTGGCAAGGGTTGATATGACTGCTAAATATGGAAAAGAATTTTTAAGGAAAATCAAACAAGCAGGTTGTTACCAACTTGTTTTTGGAATTGAATCAGGAACTCAGAGGATTTTAGACTTGATAAAAAAAAGGACAACACTAGAACAAGCAAAACAAGCCATACAATATTGTAAAAATGTGGGGATTAAAACAAAGGCATATTATATGCTTGGTTTTCCTACTGAAACTCTTCAAGAAATGAATCAGACTTTAGAACATGCTAAAAAACTTAATACAGATATTGCCTGCTTTATACTTGTTAAAGCATATCCTGGAACTGAAATGTATAACACTCTTTCTAAAAAATATGGAGAAGAACCTCTACAACAATATAATCATTTGCAAAGCCAAATTCCTTTAAATATCCCAAATCAAAATTTTGATAAATATCATATAAGTAATGATTTGTCATTCTCACAGGTTAGCCCAGAGCAATTAAGAGATACTCTAAGAAAGGCTTATAAAATGTATTACGCTAATGGGGGCAGAAGATGAAAAAAATATATGTTGCATACAAATTCAAGAATGCAGATGTCAATGAGTTGAAAAAGAAACTTGAAGAATTAAGTAAAATTATAGAGAGTTCTACAGATTATAAAACTTTTATCTTTTTTAGAGATGCTCAAAATTGGGGAGAGATAAAAATGGATATTAAAGAAGTAGTTGAAAAAGCATCAAAGGCAGTAGAAGAGTGCGATGCAATTCTTGTTGAAGCATCTGAAAAAGCAAATGGGATTTATTTCGAGGTTGGATATGCAAAAGCTCTTAGAAAAAAAATTATAATTATTCACAAAAAAGGAACAGAGGCTAATTTTCTTGGGGCAACTGCAGATGTTTCGATTGAATATGAAGATTTTGATGATTTGAGAGAGAAGTTGACGAAGACGAAATTCTAGGATTGTAGTTCTAAATTATTGTTGATAGTTAAAATCAAAAGCATATCCCAAAACAAACAAATTCTTATAAATAAAATTAAATTTAGAAAAGCATGAAAAGAACTATTGATGAAATACGACAGGAAATAAAAAAGCGGGGAGCAAATGCAACTTCCACACAAGATATTGTTTTATGGGGAATTATGTTTTCTATAGAAGATTTAGAAGATGGGTTGAAAAAAGTTTAATCAAAAATATTTATTATCCTCTTTTATTTTTTCCTTTTTTCTTCGTTCCTCTTTTAACTTTTCTGAATATCTTTGTTTTATCACTTTACTTCTTTCTGGATTATCTTTAACCCATTGTTTGGAGTATTCATTAAGATGCTC
>JAUWPB010000015.1 GCA_030611805.1 Nanobdellota archaeon
ATTTCATTAACCAAATTGGATGAGTGAAATCTCCAGTTCCCAATAAATCAAGACCTTTGATTTTAGCCCATTTAACTAAATTCTCGAAATCAATATTTCTGCTACATGCCCGAGAAAATCTAGAATGGATATGCAAATCTGCAATCATCCAATTTTCTTTATATTTAATCATTATTAAAATTTAGAATAAAAAGAGTTAAATAGTTTTTTATTTTTTAGGTTTAGATTTTCCTTTCGCTTTTAACCATATTACTACACCCACGATTAGTAAAAAACCGATTAAAGCCCACAACCAAATTAAATTCTTTTCAAATGCTTGTACAATGCCATCTTCATCTTCTCCAACAATTTCTCCAGATGTTGCTATATCTCCTTCTCCTTCTGGGATTTCTTCATATACTTCCTTGATTAAGAGATTTGCTTTATTGTTTACTAAATCTATAAGTTTTACATAAATATCATAATAACCATCTTCAGTAACATCAACTTTTGCATCTTCTCCAATCTCTAATTCAACTTCTACCGGATCACTTGCAATTTCTATTGTTACAGTAGTGTCAGTTATTTCCTTAATGCCAACATGATGAGTTTCAATAGCTCCTCCACTTCCTGTTACTCTAACTCTAACTCTATTATTTGCCCCTAACTCTTTTCTATAACCTTGTTCAAATTGTTCATCTGAAATAGTATAGGTATTTGTCCATGTAGCAGTCACTCCACTTCCAGATGGAGATGAGCCCCCAGTAATGCAAGAGCTGGTTGAAAAAGATGTTTGTGCTGAAGAACCAGTATTCCCTGCAGCATCAGTACATTGAACGAAATATTGATAAGAAGTTCCGCAACTCAATCCTGTTTCTGTTAATGTTTGTGCATTAGTAGTTCCAGAAATACTTGCTCCGCTTCTGTCAGTTGTGCATGATTGATTCATTCCAGCTGTAGCATCAGTAACAGCTATTGTTATAGTTAATGAAGTTTTAGTAGCAATTGAACTTGTTAAAGCAACTGCACTCGGAGCAGTGTCATCAAAAGTCACTGAAATTATTTCTGTATTATTTTCATTACCTAAACTATCATTTGAATAAACAGTTATATTATAAACTCCATCTGTAAATTTTGTAGTATCAACAGTAATATTATAATAACCTCTTCCAGAAGTAGAAGCTTTTGTAAAGTTATGCTGGTCTCCAGTTGAATTTGTTATGTTAAAATAAACAGAACCCCTTGTCATTCCAACTGTTGCATCACTAACACTTACATTAATAACTATGCTACTCTTATAACTCGCACCATCTACAGTATTTGTAATTCCTGAAAAAGTGACATTTGGTGCAGTGTTATCTATTGTTATATTTGCAGTTGAAGTTTCTGCATTAGTATCGCCAGTTAAGCTACAAGAAATATTATAAGTTGTTGCATCTCCTCCTAAACTACTTGTCCCAACACTCGCATTTTCAAAACTTGTATCTGCAGCTGAATCATTTAATATCTCAACTAAAAAAAGAGTTGCTGTTCCACCTGAAGCATTATAATAACAAGTTACATTTGTCACATTATTCACAGCATCTGTGCTCACAGAAATATTCAATGTATCTGAATAATTACCATTTACTACAGGACTGTCTAATGCTGTCGCAGCAAAAACAAAAACCATAAAACTAATCGCAATTAAAACTAATGACACTGCCAAAAATTCATTTTTATTTATCACGCTATTTTTTTTGTAAACCATCTTAACCTCTTAATGATTTTATTTAAGAAAAAAGGGTTTATAAAACTTTTTGTATAAAAAGTTTTTAACTAAAAAATCAAATAATGTTTTTTTCTATTTCTCGTCGGGAAAAATAATTTAGAATATTAATTTTAAATTTTTAAATTTTGATTTTTAAAAACAATCAATTAAAATAAAAATTTAATTCAATTCTTAATCTAACTTCGCATTAATAAAAAAGAAAAAAATTATTTCTCCTATTCCTCTTAACTGCAACCCCTGTAGGCAACAACACTAAACAATATCAGAATATCTTTTCAAACCAACAAAATTTATAAATGAAATTTAATAAAACTTATTATGAAAAAAATCTTTTTAGGCCCGCCAGGTTCAGGAAAAGGAACAGCAGCATCGAGAATTGCACCAAAATTTAACATCCCCCATATTTCTACAGGAGATCTTTTTAGAGAAAACATAAAAAATCAAACACCAATCGGAATCAAGGCTCAACAATATATGGATGAAGGAAAACTTGTTCCGGACGAAGTTGTTATTGAAATGTTAAAAAAAAGAATTTCTCAAAATGATTGTGAAAACGGTTTTATCCTCGATGGATTCCCAAGAACAATGCCTCAAGCAGAAATGTTAGAAGAACTAACTGACATAGATATTGCAATAAATATGGATGTTACAGAAGAAGTCGTAATCACAAGAAATTCTGCAAGAATTAGTTGCTCTGGCTGTGGAAAAATTTATAATTTACGAAGCACCCCTCCAAAAGAAAAAGGCATCTGTGATGAATGTAAAGAAAAAGTTGTGAGAAGACCCGACGATGAACCAGAAGTTATTAAAAAAAGATTGGAAATTTACAAACAACAAACTTCTCCTCTGATAAATTTTTACAGAAATAAAGGAATCTTAAAAGATGTTTTCTGTGATGATATAATGCAAACACCCGAAGAAACATTTCAGGCAGTGATGGATGCAATTGAAAAGTTTTTAGAAGAAATGAAAAAGTAAGAAAAATAAAACTCCACTCTTACAAAACAATTCAAGATTTTTTTATGTGATTAAATCTTACATTTCAATTGTTTTTCTAATTGTTCTAACTGAGAATTAACGTCAACTTTTTCACCTTCAAGATATATTTTAAAGTCAACATTTCATACCTCATCAACTACTCCAGCATCAGTTACAAAAAACACACATTCATTATCTGGAAGATTTGGGCTGTCAATTAATTTAGCAACTCTTGAACCTTTTTTTCCCCGACGTAAATACAATCTATATGTCGAGGCGTGTCCAACAATGTGCCCGCCAATAGCAGTTGTCGGGTCCCCAAACATTTGTGCAGGATTAGCCATAACCTGATTAGTAACATAAACCGCCAGGTTGTGTTGCTCTGCCAACTTCATTAAAGTATGTAAATATCTATTCAATTTCTGCTGTCTGTCTGCCAACTGCCCCCGACCTGCAAACTCTGCCCTAAAATGCGCTGTCAAAGAATCAACAATCAATAATTTAATTGGCTCTCCTGCCTTAATCATCTCTGTAACTTTCTCCAGAAGTAAAATCTGATGGTCAGAATTAAAAGCCCTTGCAACAAAAATATTTTTCAAAACCTTCTCAGGATTTGCTTCTAAACCTTCTGCAATTTGTTTTATCCTCGCTGGTCTGAATGTTCCTTCTGTATCAATAAAAACACACTTTCCATTAACCCCTCCTTTCTCCACAGGCATCTGAACATTAACCGCCAGTGTCGACGCTAATTGTGTCTTCCCGCTCCCATAAGCACCAAATCCTTCAGTTATAGCTCTGCTCTCAACACCCTTTCCACCCAGAAGCTCGTCAAAACTCTTGCTTCCTGTTGTAATATGAAGAACATTATCTCTTTTTTTAGCGTATTCTAATCCGTCTGTAAATCCCAAATCAAGCATGTTCCTTGCTGCCTGAATGGCCTTTCTTGCAACAGCCGGACTAACCCCTGCAGAATCCCCAAGTTCTGAAGGACCCATAACTGCCAAAGACATCATATCATAAATCCCGGCAGACTCAAGCTTGGCAGAAACAGCAGGTCCAATTCCCGGCAAATCAGTTAACTGAGGCTCCGCAGGAGTCTTGGATAATTTCATCCCTTCAGATGTTTTTTCTTCTTTCTCTTTTTCCCCAGAAACAGCTTTTTTAATTTTTTCAGTATCAGTTTTAGTTTCTTTTTTCGTTGGCATACTGAATAAAAACTATTTAGATTTATAAGGATTTATCCCCTAATAGATATATATCTCAAAACATATAAAAATTATTTCCTGAACCAAAACCCTCTAACACTTAATTGCACAATCTAAATTCTTTTAAATACAAAAAACTACAAAAATTAATGAATACAGAAAGGATAAAAATTATCGGCTCAGAAAGAAAATTATCTGAAGGGGAACTTGAAAAAGCGATATTTTTAATCGAATCATTGCCTCCCAATACTTTTATGTCAAGAGAAGAAGGCAATAAAAAAGGTGCGAACACACCAATTTATATGGAAGCATCTGAATTAAAAATAGAATATTCCCCCGATGCAAATATTTTAAATATTTCTTCTCGCAGGACAAATTCAGAAAGATCTATAGGCAGTATTTTTTACTCCAACCAATGCATTTGTATCAATCTCGCCTAAATATAATGATAAGGAAGTTACAACAGCATTCACTTTTAACGCAACCAGATATATTGTCTGCTTCTAAACAACCTTTAAAAGATTTCATTATCTCACTTACACAAAAATATGGACAGAACATTAAACATGATTGGGACTATAGCATATCACAACGGACAATATATACCTGAAGACACAAACGAGGAGGATTTTTTTGGAGATGCGGATTGGACTTTTAAAACAAAAAATCTAACATTCTTCTATGGTCAGGGTTTTGATGGCACAGAAATTGCCAAAGTGTTCCTAAGAGACATACTTGTTTACAATGCAGGAAGTGATGGAAGGCATTCAATAGAAACATTTGCATACCAAAGAGGAGATACACTTTCAGAATATCTTAAAGAAGAAAATTGGGAAAAAAGATTAGAAGAATTATATGAGCAAACATTGAAAAAAATAGATAAAGGAAATTGTGATTGTGAAAAATGTATAAGATGGAATAATTGGATTTCTAATTAGAATTAATCTGACTTCAAATCATACAATGTTTTAATTTCTTCTGGGGATAAACTTCTACTGAAAATCATCTTTTAATATAAAAGGTTCTAAAAGAAAAATTGGTCCATTCTAATTAAAATTAAACCATTTCATATTTGGGGGTTCATTTAGATAGATTTTCTTTAGAAGTCTGATTATTTACTTCAGGACCTTGATTCTCTATCTTTCTCTTACGATAAATAATATATACCATTATTCCGGTTATTATTAGAACAATTACAATAATAATTATCTTAAATGCCAAACTTGAGATAAAGGAAGTTTCTTGACTTTGTTCCTCTTTTTCAGAACCTATAACAGTGGTCTCTTCTCCTTCTTCTAAAGAAGTTGTCTCTCCACCATCAACATCCTCTCCAACACTTTCAATACTTTCTTCTGATATTGCTTCAGGTTCAACATCTCCTACAAAACAATCAGATGGGTAATTATCAACATCTTCACCAGGCTCACAAATATCATTGCCGCATAAAACATCTTCTGGAGATCCCCCAATGCAGTCAGATGGGCAACTTACTTCATCTTCCCAATCTTGACAATAATAATCTCCACATAAATTCTGCCCCCCATCATCAATACCATCCCCGTCTATATCATAACAACTAACAAAACCTAAAAAAAGTACCAATACCATAAATAAAATTATCAGTTTCTTCATCTTATCTTATCCAAACTACAAGGTCTGCCCTTTCATCATAATTTACACAAGCACAACAATGACTTGCAGAGGGGGCTTTTTCACAACCAGTATTCCAAGCACCATAAGAACCGCAAGACTCTCCATGCCACCATAATTTTGATTAGACCATCCATTAGAAGGAGAAGCACATCCAGTACCATAAGTCAAAAGCGCAGAACCCCAACTATCTCCATAATTATATTTAACATAAAATTCTTTATTTGTTGCTCCTCCACCACTCGAACTCCACAGAGAAGGGTCAGAAATTTTGTTATATATCATATGGTCTATTGGGCTATTCGCATTATACCTATACTTTTGCTTCCAATTTGCTCTTGTAATTTTTTCTCCATTAATGAGTATAGCCTTAATAGCAGTATCTGAAAGTTTGACGGTTGTTGATGATTCTGGGTCAGTTACTTCTCCTACTTTCCCAGTATTCCAACAATCAGAATAAGGAACTCCAGAATTATAATCAGGATAATCAGGATTATCTTCTGGTCTGCATATTGCAGCTAATGTCCAACCCCCATCCTCTGTTGTCATGTCACAATAAACTTCAAAAGCAGCCTCACCGCCACTACCATCTGGGTCTATCCAATAAACACCGTCCCCAATTAAAAATTTTAAATCTAAACAAGATAATCCTGGATCAGCTTGAGTTTCAACATCAGGAAGTTCCTTCTTATCAGCAATATTCCCCATTCGAGAACCTAAAACTGGAGCAATTGAAAGTTCTTTAACAAAAACAACATCCCCAAATTCAGAAGAGGAAATTGTAAATGTGCTTCCTCCTAATTCTTTCATAGTTGTTTCTTTTTTAATTACCTGCGTATTAACCCCATCAGAAATAATAAAATTTATACCAGTCAAGTCTCCTTCTCCTACGCCTCTTGTCACACTAACTTTAACATCGCCATCATCTTCAACTTTAACATTTTCTATTTTAAGATTCAAAAAAAAGCTTCCAAATCCTGAAGAAATTTCTTCAGTCTGCTCTGTAATTATGTTTTTCACAACAACCTAGACAATCCCGACTGCAACCAAAACCAACGCCACAATAATTAGCATTGTTATGATGTCTGATATTCCTCTTTTATTCATTAGAAAATAAAAGATTAGGCTTATATAAATCTACTTACTCTCCAGCTTCCCAAGCAACTCATCTAAATTAATTTCCTTAACTTCATTAATAATAAACTCAGGATTATTAAAAAATTTATTATTTCTTACATTCCCTGAAAAAACCATTTCTTTCCCTAACAAATCTTCTCTTTGATTCACCAGCCTCTCAGCATTATCCAATTCAGTGATTCCAATTTTCGGAAGAGTTTCATGAAATAAAACAGACCTTATACTTTCTGTTCCGTCGTCCAGAACTATATTTATCAATGCTCTTTTTTCAGGAACAACCTTGCCATGCTCCCCGCAAACAAAACCATTTGCTTCCTGATTTGCTTTTTTCTTGCACTCAGGACAAACATTAAAAAATCTTGGCTCAAAAGCCTGAACAATAAATGCTCTCACGCTTGAATTATCTCCAATACGAAAATCAGAAATATCTTTTTCCTTAACAACTCTTTCTGTCTTGACATTGTCCAAAACCTCGTCGCTTAATTTAAATTCAGAAAAACTTCCCAGATGAATCTCATTATCCCGCATGCTTGCATTTGAAATCTCAATAACCTTGTTTATAACAACTTCACTTTTCTCAATTAATTCAATATGATTTGTATCCCACAAAACTACTTTAATATTTGACGTCTCGTCTGCAATAAACAAATTAGCAACCTTTCCTTCGTCCCCTTTTTTTGTAGTAAAAGTTCTTACAGGAAATAAATTAATAACCTTGCCGACCACATTAACTTTTCTCATGCCCGGCAATAATTCATCTATCTTCAACTTTTCATCATCAAAAGAAATCCCCAACTCTGCAGCAACAACCTGTGCCGCCCCTTCTTTGCTAATCAACCCGGAAAGTTTCGCCCTCTTTGCCTCAACCCTCCTCTCTATCTCTTCTTTTTCCAGTCCCGCAGATTTTGCAATTTTCTCAAGAACCTTTTCATAATTTCCTTCAACCATCTCTAAAAAAAAGAACATCTGTTTTTAAGTATTGTTATGATAAAAACTCCAACAAAATTTATAAAGCCTTATCATTAAAATAAAACATGGGAATCGCACTAATAAAAATAAAAATCATGCCGACATCTCCGGAAGTTAATCTTGAAGAGATAAAAGAAAAGGCAAAACAACTAATTGAAGAGAACAAAGGAGAGAATCCTAAATTTGAAGAAGAACCAATTGCATTTGGATTAAAAGCGGTGATTGCCTATTTTGATATTGATGAGGCAACCCCTCTTGAGCCAATTGAAGAATCTTTGGAAAAAATGGAAAATGTTAATTCTGTGCAGGTTATTGATATCCGAAGGGCTTTTGGATGAATGACTAAAATAAATATTAATGAGAGCTTAGTCAAGAGGGGGGGCAGAGCATTTGGCTGAAAATTATCTCAAGAAGTTATATTCAATTCAAAGGCACTCGTAAATTTTATATAGTTGTTCAAATTAATTTTCATTATGACCATAAAACCAATTTGTGACAAGTGTAAAAAAGAATTAAATGAATTTGGTGGAATTCTTTTAAGTCCTCCAAACAAGAATAATGAAATTAAAAAATTTCATTTATGTAAATCTTGCTATGAAAAAGTAATCAATTCATTTGATTAAATCCTCACAAAACAAAATTATTTAAAACAACCTTCTTTCATTCAATTATGCTTCCAGAAGAACAAATCCAGCAAATAAAACAACAACTTATTTCTCAGCTTGAGCAATCTAATATCCCAAACAAAGACGAAATTAAAAAAAATATTCTTTCTATGAATCCTGAACAATTAGAGGAATTTTTAAAACAAAACAAACTAATTAAAGAGGGGCAAGACCTTCAACAAACACAACAATGTATTTTTTGTTCAATTGTTTCTGGGAATGTTCAATCTTATAAAATAGACGAAAATCAAGACGCAATTGCAATTTTAGAAATTAATCCTATTTCAAAAGCTCACACAATAATAATCCCAAAACAACACCTTGCTTCTTCAGAAAAACTTCCTAAAACAAGTTTTTCTCTTGCAAAAAAAATTGCAAAAAAAATACAGACAAAATTCAAACCAAAAGATGTAACAATTGCTTCTTCAAATTTATTTGGGCATGAAATAATAAATGTTCTTCCTGTATATGAAAATGAAACTATTAATTCTCCAAAACAACAAGCAAAACCAGAAGAACTTATGAAATTGCAAAAACAGCTAAAAACAAAAAAGAAAATTCCTTCTATCAAAAAACCAAGAACAAAAAAAATAAAAGAAAAATTATGGCTGCCGAGGAGGATTCCTTAAATTAAAAGTTCTTTTATCATTCAGAATAAATAAAAATATCCTGAATAAAATAAATAAACCAAAACCAAAAAACTAACTAAAAAAACAGGTGTAAAGGGGATTCCCTGCCTTATTTTTATCTCTTTATATTTTTTCTTAATCAATTTTATATCTTCTTTACTTAACCCCTCCCATTTCTCCTTAATTAACTTCTTCCCAACTTTAACATCCTCATAAAGCCAGTCACCCTCTGTTAATTTATCAGTTTTAATTCTCTTAATCATGCAAGCCTCATCAACTGACTTGGCATATGTATAAAAATAAGGTAAAATAAAAATCAAGATTCCGATGAAAAACAACAAATTATCTGCAAACCCAAACGCCATCAAACACAATCCAAAAAACATAACCAGATAAATTAATTTTTTATTTTTCTTTAATCTTTTAGAAAACTCTTTTTTAAAATTTTTAAAATTTCTTAAACCTAAAAATAAACTCCAGGCTAATCCATAAAACGCTCCGAAAAATAAAAATATCAAAAAGAATAAAATAAAAATTTTCAGATTAATTAAAAAAATTTCAGAAAAAGGAAGCACTGCTCCGAGAGCAATCATTAATTTCGCGTCGCCTCCTGCAAACATTCTTCCATAATAAAGCAGATTCCCGAGAATAAAAAAAATCCCAAGCCCAATTAAACCCTGATAAAAAAATGCAAAACTATTTTGAGAAAATAAAGAATAAAAAAATCTAAACCCCAAAGCAAAAATTATCAAAGAAAAATTCAGCCAGTTTGCAACCTCTCTGCTTCTCAAATCCTGCACAACTGCAAAAACAATCCAGACCAATGCCAGCACAAGTAAAAAAATAAATTCATTCATTATTAAGAAATGTAAATAACGTTTATAAAATTACTTTTTCTTTTTAGAAACATTCCCTGTCCTAAACTTCCCGCCCCTCTTATAAGGATATTTTTTCTTTTCCTTTTTTTTATCTTTTCTTGTTTTCCTCTTTTCAGAACATGCATATTCCATGATTAATAATAAAGAATGTCATTTAAAAATTTTGTCTATAGATAATTATTGAAAAAGATTAAGAACAAATTTGGGAACAATTTTGAATACCTAACGAAGAGTAAGCAGATAGATTTTGACAAGTATATTCTTGTCCACTTGTTAAACCACTTATTGTCTCTTCTATTATTAATTCTCTCATAACAGAACAATAATCATAAACACTATCCATAGAACATGCCATACTGCAAGCATCTACAATTGTTTGAACATTATTACTTGGTTTTATCCAGGGAGCAATTTTATCCCAGCCAGCCATAAAACCAATTACCAGAATTACCAAAACAATAACTCCTAAAACAATTAATATAATAGCGTTAGTACTTAATCCTTGAGCTTTTTTATTCATTTTTATCACCAATTTATATCTAACTTAAGATTTACCTATTTAAAAACATTTTTGTTTTTACTGGGGGAGAAGCAATCTATAATTTATTGAAATAAAATTATTACTTTTCTTGACAACCAATAAATCATCCTCAATCTTTGCACCAATCTTCTCTGCTGCAACCTCGTTTGAATCTCCAAGATTTAAATAAAAATAAAATTTCTCAACATTAGAATTCACCTCTTCCACCAACCCAACACCAAAAGGTTTTGCTTTAATATTTATATCCGAAATAAAAAAACTTGCAATAACCAAACCACAAAGTGCAACAACTCCAATTACCAAAATCATTATAGGAATATCTCCATGTTTATTTTTCATTTTTTTCAATCATTAATTCAATTGATTTTTCATTTGTTAATTTAATTTCTTCAATAATAAAGTACCTGTATCCTAAACCAATATCTCCTCCTTTTTGTATGCGGGGTCTTGAAAAAAAATCGTTCTTTTTCCAATAGCCAATAATTTTTTCTGGGTACACAAATCCTAACCAAACATCATAATCTTTTTCATAAAAATCCTGAAAAATTTTCAAAGCTAAATTCCCATTAAAATCATTTAAATTTTCTTCTTCTTTCAATTGTTCAAAAACTTTTTTCCCATCTTTTTCTGTCAATAAAAAACTTGTCAAAGATTTCGTAGCCAGCAAATCAGAGTTTCTCTTCACTTCAAATTCTTTATCATCAAAAATGTTAACAGAAACTAAAATAGAAAAACTCAACACCACAATTATTACAATGGTCGCGACCACCCAAGTCATAGTCTCAGCGATTTGTGCATTTTTATTGAACATTTTTTTCAGTCTTCCTCACAACAGATAAAATTTTAATTTCATATGATTTTCCTTTTTCATCTAAAACATAAAAACTTCTTTCCACGCAAACAGGAAAATTTTTTCCCTCTTTATCACAATCTAATTTTAAATTTATATTTCCTTTGGCAATACCAAATACCTTAACTTCAACATAATATTGTTCCTGCTCTTGCCATCTCTTAAAATCCTCAACATTAAAATTTAAATTACACACATCCATAAAATTATCATTATTTAATAAAAATTTTCCTTCATCATCAATAACCTCTTTGTTTAAATAACCCCCTTCAGCAACACAATCTGCAATATGGTTTATCAAAACATTTGCTTCAACCTCCCGAACATCATAAGGATTCCCATAAAACACTCCCACCATATAAACAACAGCCCCGGTCACAATAAATAAAATCACAAACCAATACACTGACATGATTTTATCTGTTCCTCTACGATTTTTTGGAAAACAACTATTCTTCGCAGAAGAGGCACTACAGTTTTTTTGTCCTCGATTCATTTGTAACCCCCAATAGAAAATACATATTTATTTCCATCTTGGTAAATATTATCAATTTCAATATTATTAAAAAAAGAATATGAATAACCTGCTCCTTCTCTAAGTTTAACATTAACAACATTCTCCTGAATTGAAACAACTTTAGAAAAATCAAAATTCTCTTTTTCAGCTTTTTCAAAAACATCTTCCATAGTAAGCACCATTATCATGTCTGGTTTAGAAGAATCAATAATTAATGCAATCTGTTTAGCATATTTCTCCTCTAAAACAGCAGCACTCCCCATTTTTGAAACCACAAACAAAATTAAGATTGTAAGAAAAAACAAAGTTAACACAATAAAAATAACATTCTCAATTAAAATATTTCCCTTCTTAAACCTCTTTTTCATAAGAGAAAAAAAGAAACCTAATTAATAAAATTATGCTTTTGTAATATCAAACACATCACATTTTGTTTTATCTTTTATCTCGCTTGATTTAACAAAAGAAGGATAAACAATCATATTTTCTTGAGGCCACACTTCCACATTTAATCCAGTTACAACCGCATACCTCTCATTAAGTTGAAAAGATTCCTCAAATTTAAATTGCTTAACTTCAAGTTCTGATTTTACATTCTCTAATAAATTTGTATCATATAAATATTTCAAATAAGTCTGAGTTTTATCTTTTTTTGTATTGGCTAAATAATTATAAAATTCATTATAAGTTATTTCCTTAATTTGAATCTTTTCATCAAACTTTATTATAGAACAAATAGCACAATGATAACCAACAATATCTTTTCCAACATAATTTATTTTCCCCTCACCAAACATCCACCAACAATCAGTCATTTCATCTGCTATTGCTTTCATAACTTGTGTCTTATTATTAGGATTAACTTCAATTGTTATTGTTGGATTAATCCCTTCACACTTTCCTCCTCCAGAAATACAAACATAATTAATCTTACAATCTAAACTCCCTCCTAAAACAGTTTTCCCTTTCATGACAACAGAATTATGACAGATTTGCTTGTCAGTTGTTTCTCCCAAATTCAATCTAAACAATAAAAATAAAATAATTGCAAAACTTGTTATCAAAATAACTAATCCAACTATCTGTTGTGTTGTTAATTCTGCCTTACAATTTTTTTTAAAAAAATTGTAGTGAAAAATCTTTGATTCGTTCGACTTTTGACGAACGAGTGGAAAAATTGTTTTACTCTTTACTCTTTTATTTTTCATCATCCCATTACTCCAACTTTTTTTAACATAAAATATAATCCTGCCAAAGCTAATCCAAAAAATACAATCCACATTAAATATTTCATTAAAACATCCAAATTCATTTTTTTGTTATTTCTCCAAGTTCATAATTTATTTGTAATTGAATAGGTGGGTCGGTTATTTCTAAAACACCATCTCCTCTTATACTAGAATGATTTATCTTTAATTCTTTATTAAATTCTAAACAGACACCTTTCTCATCACAAATATCTGCACGGTCTTGATGAGTACGCCCTTTAAAAGAATCTATACCACAAATACAAGTACATTTTGTCCAACCCATATTAGAACATGATTTAGGACGAGTATTCTCTCCTCCATAAGGCCAAATATATAATTGCCAATAAGTTGGAAAAGAAGCTTCAGGATTATAAATCTCAACACTCTCTCTTCCTTCATTTATTTCATCCACCAAATGTTGCAAAGATGCTTTTGCCAATTCCAAATCTTTAGAATCTTTATTTGACATATACAAGGCAGTTAAAAAATAAATCAAAAATCCTATGGAAATCACAGCAATAACTATCTTCAAAGTTTCTTCGGCCAATAAAAATCCTTTTTTATTTTTCATTTTAATAAACATAAAATAAATTCAGTTGATACTCATCCAGCAAGATTTTTAATAAAATCAATAACATAATTTTTAAAAAATAAATACACTCCTCCAACCACAACTACAAAAACCAAAACTCCAATAATTATTTTTATCAACTGTCCGATTGTTAGTTCCATTGTGTTACCCTGCCTTATGGTTTGAATAAATTTTTAATTTGGTCTATTAATAAAACTCCTTTTTCTTTAAGTAAAAAAATAGTAATCATAATTATTGCTAAAACCGCAATTGCTATCAACAACCACGGAAGATAATCTGAAATAACCCCTTTTTTTTCCATCAACATAAATAAGAAATAAGATTAATAAATCTTCTCATTCACTTAACTCTAGAAAAAATTTCTTCCTCACTTAATCTTTCAGATGTATTTAAATCAAAGTATAAAATTTCTATATCTATTCCCACTCCCTGATTATATCCCACAGAATCCCTACTTTTTCTTACACATTTACATTCAATAAAGTTATATGTTTCATTGATATTATAATTCATCAAATCCCAATTAAAATTTATACCATTTATTTTCTTACAATTCTCCAAACATATTTGTTCAAATTCATCTGGATACTTTTCAAAATTATTAAAAGGATATATTAAATAAAAAATTATTATAATTAGAAATCCAAAAAGAAGGTAATCTAATTTTCTCATAAAGAAAGAAAAGAAATAAGATTAATAAATCTTTAGAATTCCTTCTACCCAAAACCACTCAGTACAACAGAACTTAAAACAAATAATGCCAAGGTTGCCAAGAATGCAGTAACAAAATAAAGAACAATTCCTCTTTTAAGATTTTTCCCGGTCTTGTTTATCTTTTCAAGTTTGTCCTCTCCAGAATCTATTGTGACTAAAGTTCTTGTTAAAATAAAAATTATCTGAATAAGATAAATTCCAATTGCAATCTGCAGATAATAAGGAGGAATCATTTTTGTCAATTCAAATACCTGCAAAATAGTTTCAAAATTTCCCATCCCTGTTGCTCCTCCCTGTAAATCCGCAAGATTAAGGCTGTTTAGAATAGAAGTAATCATCGCCGCCAGTCCGACAACAATTCCTGAAAGCAACGGCGCCAAAAATGTCATGTTACTTTTCATGTCAGAAACAATTTCTGCAAGCATATCCCGAAGACGATTAGTAATTTTCTGTATGTTCTTCACATATTCTGAAATGCTCATCAAACTCACCGCAGCAATTTTCAAACCTTTTTTGGAAGACTCAATAAGAACTCTCATACTTGTTGCAATCAAATCAGAAGGATAATAACTAATCGCCCCTCTTCTCGGGTCAAAAATCGCCCTCTCAACACTCATGCCCATTTGCCGAATATTATAATTAACCCTCCTAAAAAAATCCTCTGTCCTCAATCCTTTAGACGATTCAGCAACTTTACCAAAAACAAGTTCAGGAGGAACCCCATTCCCTATCCTGTTCCCCAACTGAAACAATGAATTATTAAATTCTTTTTCAAGTTGGTTTGTTTTCTCTCTTTCTTTAATTAATTCTTGTGTTTTAGAATTAAAAACTATTGAAAAAAACAATGCTATCCCAAGGGGAATAAATAAACTTAAAATCAAGGCACCGATTCCAAAGGGTCCTGCAAAACCCTCTCCTGTCTGGACAAATCCAAAAATCTGATTATCTCCAAAAATGCCTAAACCAAGTTGGGAAAAAGTATAATCTTTTTCCAATCCAAATAATCCCGGCAAAGGTGTGTACTGAAAAATCAAAGGTAAAAACCCGAGTATGAAAAAAGGCAGACAAATAAAAAACGCAGTAAAATAAGATTTATTACTTTTGTATTTATGATAAAGAGGGTTTCTTTCTAATAAACTGGATTCTCCATGACCTCCTGGTCTCAACATCATAATCTTATCAGTTAAATAAAATACAAAAAAAGGCACTATCAAAGTAAATAAAATAAAAATATGATGCCATTTTAAAATATCTCCAATCATTGCAGAAGCTAAAGGTAATAAAGCCAACCCCAAGGTCGGTAAAACAACCCCAAGCATATAAACATTGGTCAATGGGCTCCGAACAGTATGAGTAAACTTTAACATTTTATCATAAACACCGTCGAGAACAACCTGAAGGGCTTTCTCCAAAGTCGCTATTCTCCTTGAATTATCTGGCTCAAACAAACTCCCCTCAATCAGATGAAAAGCTTCAATAAACTCAGTAGAATAATCTCTCCAGGTTTCAAGATAATTATCCAGACTCTCTTTAATTGTTGAAAACTTCCCTATAGAAACATCATAAAACACTTTCTTAAAATCAAGCGCCAGAGGATACTGCAGATGCTTTGAAGAAAACGCAATTGCCTTTTCCAGATTGGGAGTATGTCTCATATAAACCACAATATACAAAATCGCAGGAACCATCTGCGACGATGCCTTGAGCCTCCACTTGTTCGCCAGCCTCGCAGGATACCCATTAATAAAATAAAATAAAGACAAAGACAAGACAACTATTAAAAAGAAAAATAAAAATGGAAAAGATGCAAAGCTCCCTTTAATCAAAGCCACTGCAACAGAAATTAATAAACCCAAAACAAACATTCCTAAAAAAGTCATGATACTCAGGGTCAGGGCCTGCCATGGCTCAAGTTCAAGATGCGCAACCTCGAGATGTCTTTTAATTTTTTCTTCATCCTTTTTAGCAACTTTCAACTTTATCACACTGCCCAAACTATGACACCATCTTTCATATCTTGTCAATTCAGGCGCCATCTCTTCCTTAAACTTCACATACTCACGACTATAATTAATATCTTTAACATTAGCTGTCTTAATCTGCCCCTCAATCCTCGCACTATGCTTTCTTAAAATATCTTTTACATCAACCATCTTTATGTAAACTTCGCATAGCGAATGTTTATATCGCAACGAAGTTAGCTTTTATTAATACAAAGTAATAAAAAAGAATTAATAAATGTTTTGAGGAATATAAATTTTTATAAATAACTATTAATTAAAACCCTTATGAAAATTAAACTAGAAGATTTAAAAGAAATCCCAATACAACAATTTTACAAGCTTGCTGAGTTAGAAAAAGTAACAGATGAAGAAAAAATTTTACAATTAAAAGACTTGGGAATAAAACCAGGATTTTTAAAATCTTCTCAAAATAATCTTAAAGAATATGAAAAAGTATATAAGATATTCACTTGATTAAACCAATAGAATATTTTAACTCTGAAAAAGGCTCACAACTTCCTATCATCCAACTATCAACACCAACTACTCCCCCCACTTCTTCACTTCCCCCTCTAACCAGTGACGCCTCGCTTAATTTTTAATTAAATAGGCGAGGTGATGCTGGCTCAAACCTTTCTCTTCTTGACTTCTTCGTTGAGCCAGTACTGCCACTCTGGAAAAACCTTTTCACTTAAAGGCAACCCAATCTCCTGTCTTACCTTATCAGAAATTTTATGAAACATATGATTAGAAAGCGTATTAAATTCTGATTCCAAAAGCTCGTAATCTCCTGTTTTCTCAGCAACATCGACAATCTCTTTTTTTATTTTCGCCCTTAACAAAATATTATCATAAACTGCGTCCCAATTTCCAGCCCAGCCCTTTACATTCGCTGCAATATCTTTTATAATCTCAGTGTCCCCGTTAATTAAATCTTCTGTTGGCTCTAACTCATCTTTTTCCACATTATATTTCATTAAATCCACAAAACCCTTTTCTTGCATGGGGTCTTTATTCCAGTGTTTTCTAACTTCAGAAATCCTCACGACTCTTTTCCATGAATGCAAACCATCAGGAGACTTTATTGGATTGCACACAATAATAATATCTGTTGCCTTAAAACTCGTTGCCGGAACCCCCAAATCATTCACCACCCTGTCAAAAACTCCGTAAGGCGAAGCCCCGTGGATCGTCCCTGCAACAACATTTGCCAAAGCACCAATTCTCATTGCTTCGTACAAAGCTTTTGCCTCAACACTTCGCACTTCCCCCATAATCAAACAGCTGTCTCCTAATCTCAACGACGTCCTTATTCCATCGTCGGCAGAAACCTCAGCAGTTGTTTTCAACAACGCAGAACGGACCTTCATTCTTAAAATATCATAATTAAGTTTTCTTAAAGACTCAACAGGCAATTCCAAAGAATCTTCAATAACAATAACCCTAAACTTTGGAATAATCTCCAGCATCAAACTCCCAAGCAAAGATGTTTTACCTGAACTTCTGGTCCCTGCAACTAAAAGCGTCCTTGAACCATCAATCAAAAAACTAAGCAAACCAGCAGCAAATGGATTTATCATTTTATTCTGAATAAAAAGAGGCAAAGTCCATGGCTCTTCCCTGTGCCTTCTAATAGCATAAGCCAATCCGTCCGGAGACAAAGGTCTCTGAATTATTGCAATCCTCGCCCTCATTTTTCCAATCTCTAATTGAGTATCTAAAATAGGGTTAGCTTCGTCCAAAGGTCTCCCGGAAATCATTCTAAATTTAGCTGCCCAGGAATCCGCATCTTCCTGACTCGGAAGAATATTTGTAGAACATTCATCATAATCCCCATGTCTCACAAAAATATTTGTCCTGGGAATCGGCGCATTTAAAACAATATCCTGAAGTTTTTTATCCTGCAATAAAACCTCAATAAGACCAAAACCAATAGTATGTCTCACAAGAATTATCGCCAACTTATTTAAATCAGAATAATTCAACTTCACATCCTTGGTCTGTGATAAATCCTGCAACAAGTCTTTAGAAATATTAAAAAAAACCTGTCTTGTTCTTTCAGTATCTGTAAACTCTTCTGCCCTTGGCTGATGCTCAATTAAAACCCCTCTCGCCAAATTCAAAAGCATATTATGCTCCTCGCTCAAAGAATTTTCAGGGGGGCTCAAATGATAAACCAACTTGGCTTCGTCTTTTTTTCTCAGAATAGTAACTAACGATTCGTCATAACTTTCATTAGAAATTTTATACTGATCAACAATCTCTGCATCTTCCGGCAAATCTGAAACAAGCCGCGTAAAAGTAAAATTCGGAATCACATCTGGCTTAAAAATTCTGTGGTAAATCTCTCTGCTCCCTTTTTTATAATCTCCAAGATAAGGAAATATCGACTGAATCAATTTTGTTTTTTCAAGCAGACCAAAAAGTTTTTCTAAAAAATTTATATAATGTGCCTGATCTGTTTTACAATGTGTATCTACTTTTTCTAAAAAAATCTTGGCTTCAATAATAATTTTTTTCAGCTCACTATATCCTGCAATAGGGTCTTGTTTTAATAAAAAAAGAAAAGAAAAAACATCATTATATCTTTGAGAAAAAAACTGCTCGCAATTTGTAATCAGTTTATTTTGGGACAAAACCCTTTCCTGCCTGACAAAATAAACATAAAGTTGAGCGATTTCTAAAAGCAAACCAGTCTCTTTAAAATCATAATTATAATTTTTCTGCTGAACAAAAACAATCCTTGAAACATTTTGATTCTCTATTAAAACATCAATTGTCCTCTCCATAATTTCCGGCGAATCAGAAAGACTCGGAACAAAAGGCGCTCCCAGATAATTAATATAAATAATATCTTCTCCTCCTTTTCTCTGAACTTCATAGGAATATAGTTTACTATCTTTGTTAAATTGCATAATGAGGAAAAGAAGACGTGGTTTAAAATATTTTGTATACGCAACAAATTTAAACCCCCTTAACTTAAATTTCATATGGAAGAGGGACAGTATGATTATACCGGACAAGCACTTACTGAGATAAATATAAGGATAAGAGACTTGGAAGAAAAACAAAGAATTCTAAAAGATCGACTCCTTTTAATAGGGCAAAATCTTATAGAAGTTAGAGAAGAAAATAATCAGAATATTTTAGAAATAAAAAAAGACATTGAAATAATTAAACAAAGCATGGAAAGAATCATGTCTTTTTTAGAAACAGCTTCAGGTGAATTTTCAAAATTCGCAAGAAAAGAAGATTTAGAAATTTTATCAAAACAGGCAAAAATGTTCCAGCCATTAAAATTAATAACAAAATAAAATGGGAGTTTTAGAACAAGTAACACAAATGAAAAATCAGGGAATCCCTGATCAGGAAATAATTAATAACTTGCAACAGCAAGGACTTTCTCCTAAAGAAATAAATGATGCTCTTAGCCAATCACAAATAAAGGGTGCTGTTTCTGACATAGGAACACAAGACATGCAACAATCAATTATGGGGCAAGAACCCTCTGCACCAAGCCCGCAAAATCAACCGACTTATACCCCACAAACTCAGGAGTTAGAAGAGCAAGAAACATACGCTCCTCAGGCAGGATATTCTCAACCACAAGAATTTTACCAACAAGATGCTTATGGAAGTTACTCTGGTTCTGGAACCAACACAGACACTATGATTGAAATAGCTGAACAGGTTTTTTCTGAAAAAATAAAAAAAATACAAAAGCAAGTTCAGGAATTAAATGAATTCAAAACTCTTGCACAAACAAAAATAGATGACACTGCAGACAGACTCAAAAGAATAGAAACAACAATTGACAACTTACAAATTGCAATCCTTGAAAAAATTGGTTCTTATGGAAAAAATTTAGAAAGCATAAAAAAAGAAATGGCTATGATGCAGGACTCTTTTGGCAAAGTTGTTAATCAAGCAGTCAAAGGATATCATACAACCCCTAAAACTCCTTTACAAAAAATAACAAAAAAAACTTCTAAAAAGAAATAATTAATCTTTTTTACTTCCATTTCCACCAAAAAGAGCATTCATAAACTTAGAACTTACATCTGGTTGTGTGCTAGGAGTTGAAGCACCAATAATTGTAGCAATAAATATCAACAAAACAATTCCAACTATAATAAGTGTTCCATATTCATCCCAGACCCATCCTCCTCCTTCCCAAAAACCTGCTATTGCTGTAGACTTTACTATAATTACTATAAAAATTACTGCGCCTATTCCAAAAAAAACATAAGTCATCCAACTACGATTAGGAGCAAACAATCCTAAAAGAATTATCATCACAAGCAAAATAGATATCCCAATACCAACCTTTGGAAAAATTTCTGCGAAAAACCGAGGAACCAAATCAAACTGTAATGCCATTAATGCAACAACAAAAGCAATAATTGGATTAACTGATTTATTTTCTTGAAAAATTTTTGTTTGAGCCAATATCCCAAAAACCATAGCAAAAATTAATAAAAATGGAAGTATGTAGCTAAAAAATCCCAACTGCTCTAATTGAGAAAGAGCATCTCCAATTGCCCCTCCTTCAAAATAACTATAAGACGCTAAAAATATTCTGTCTAACATAAAGAAAATAAATAAATCATATTTAAATATGTTTCTGAAAATCAATTAATCAGAATTTTTCAAAACCAGTGCCAAAGCAATTGCAATCACAACAACAAATGCAATGTTTGTCCAAAGCGTACTGCTCCAACTTTGCTTAAATAATAAATCAATTACTCCTGCATCAATTCCTGATGCCCAAAGAATTGCAAAAACAACAGCCACAATAACACCAATACCAACAACCCATTTAACAGCTTTGTTCTTTAAAAAATCTGTTTTAAGTTCTCCCCCGCTTACAAAACCCCAAAGCAACAAAGCAACAAACATGACAACAAGTGCTACTGTCAAAAACAAAATTAAATTCCCGACAATCATTTTTGGCTGGACTGCACTTAAAAAAATCAAACCCATCACAAATGCGACAAGAGCATTAAGTTGTTTTTTATCATCTCCTAAAACTTTTGTTTTCTCAAGAATCGCGAACACAATAAAAAATATCAACAAGAAAGGATAAGCAAACTTAGTCAGAATCTCGTGCTGAAAAATTGTTTCTACTGCCATTTTAATATCTAATTAAACAAAGAATAGTTTTTAAACATTTCTTAAATTCTACATATACAAATTATTGTAAATTTCTCAGAAAAAATAATCAAACAAGAATATATTAATTTATACCCAACAAAAGTTTATTATAAAAATGGGTAAATACCATTTCTACACAATTGATAGGAGGAATACTAATTCTCTTGGTGTATAAGTTCAACCTAAGACCAATATCCTGACGCAACATATGGTACAACCATCCTTCTGTTGCCAGTATACCACGCGGAGCAACCCGCAGAAGTACATACCCTATATTCACAAGCCACAAAAAAGTCAACATAACTACCTCTTCCTCTCTTACATACTCCATACTGAATCCAGGGAATTCCTCCACCACTCGGCAAACTCACTGAATTGCCCTCGCTTATTGATAAAGTCTGCCCAGCAATAGATAATGTCTGGTCATCTGTATCATCAACACACCCCCATCCACTTACCTCATCTATAAATTGTAAAACCTGTCCCTCTCCGCATCCTGTTGGAGGAGAAATTGTTTCAATTGTGTTACCTGGATTTGGAGCAATTCCTGGAGTTAAAGCATTAACAACAAAAATCCCAACAGCTAAAACCAGCAATCCAATAATAAAATAAGCATGCCTCTTTTCAAGATTAATAATCATAATTAAATTAAAAAAACATTATTTTTAAACTTATCTTATTCAAACCAAATCATCCTGAATATCTTCAAGATCAGAATCAGGGCTAGGCAAAGCAGCCTTGTTTATTATAAAAATATCATTAATCGCCTTTACAAATTGATGAGGAATTATCACTCCTTTAGCTCCGCCAATAAGAGACAAAACACTTCCACCGACTTTTATTCTCCACCCGTCAATTTTATTCTCGCATAAATTAGCTTCTTCTATCTCTCCAAAATAGTCTCCTGAATCAGTATAAACTTTTGTCCCAAGGGCATCTGTTATTTTTTTTATTCTCATTGAAATTTTTCCTAAAATTTTAATATGAAAATTTTATATTTTCTTATGATAAAAACTATTATGTTTAATTTAAATAGTTTTCCGTAATCTATAACAACAATTTATCTGCCAAATCTTCTTTCTCTTCTTGCAAAATCCTTAATGCAATTACATAAATCCTCTTTCTCAAACTCTGGCCAGGTTTTTTTCAAAAAAATCCATTCTGAATAAGCACTCTGCCACATCAAAAAATTACTTGTCCTGTGATCTCCTCCGGTTCTTATAATTAAATCCGGCTCAGAATCTAAATAAAGAAATTTCGCAAACACCTTCTCATTTATTTTATTTATTTTTAACTCCCCATTTTTAACTTCTTTTCCAAGATTTTTAACTGCATCAATTATCTCTTCTCTTCCCCCATAAGCCATTGCAAAATTTATTTTATAATCAGAATAATCTTTAGTGGCTTTTTCAAGTTCTTTCATTTTTTTATAAACTTCTTTTGGAAACAAATTAATTCTTCCTATAAATTTTATTCTTATTTTATTTTCATGTATCTTCTTGTTTGTTTTTGCTTTTTCAAAAAATTTCTTACATAATTTCATAAGATAATCAAATTCTTTTTTTGGCCTGTTAAAATTCTGCATAGAAAAACAATACAAGGTCATTTCTTTTATATTCAATTCCTTGCACCATTCAAAGAGTTTCTCAACTTTCCCCGCACCAAATTCATGGCCTTTCCACGGCTCTTTCATTAATCTCTTTGCAAACCTTCTGTTCCCGTCAAGAATAATTCCTATGTGTTTTAGTATTTCCTTCATTATCTCCCCAATAATTATTTATTTAAAAAGTTTACTCAGGATAAATCTATAACAAGATTTATAAAAAATCTAAACCTTATTCCTATATGCTGAACAAAAAAGAAATCATTGCAATCATAGTAATAACTCTTATCTTGGGGTTTACAATCAGTTTAATCAAAACTCTGGAAATCTTCCTTTATACTTTGGGAGCAATATTTCTTGTCCTTATAATAAACATAGTTACAAAAAAAGTTATGAGTTTTTATCTTGACTCAGAAATAGAAATAAAATTATGGGAAATCAAACAATATGGATTTAAAGCCCACAAGTCTTTCAAAAAACCATTTCCCGCAGGAGCATTCTTGCCAATAATCACAACAGCTTTCACATTCGGATATATAACCTGGATGGCTTCTTTAGTTTTTGATATGAAACCTAAAGTTTATCGGGCTGCAAAAAGACACGGACTTTATACTTTTTCAGAAATGACTGAAAATCACATAGGCCTCATAGCATCGGCAGGCATCCTCGCCAATTTAGCTTTTGCAATAATTGGATACCTCATCAACTTTCCGGAATTTGCAAAACTAAATATCTATTATGCTTTTTTCAACATGCTCCCAATATCTGATTTAGACGGAAACAAAATCTTCTTTGGAAATCTAATACTCTGGAGTTTTTTAGCGTCAATAGTTTTAATAGGATTATTCTCTGCCATATTTATAATCTAAAAACATTTAAACTATAATTCATAAAAACAACTATGAAAAGTAAAAAAACAAATTTCTTCAAAACAAAAAAAGCAACAACATCTTTTGCAATAATCGCTTTGATAGGAGGATTTTTATTCCTCAATAAAGGAATTACTGGAAACGTTATTTTAAGCAATAAATACTCTTTTGATTTGGTTTCTTCAATTGGGCTATCGCTTATTCTGTGTGCAATTGTTTTGGGAGTTTATAGTATAAAGAGAAAGTAAATTTTCTAAAAAAACAATATAAAACTATTTATACTTCCAGGATTTTTTTTATTTATGCCAAAAGAATTTCTACAAAACATTACTCCAAGAGAATATCAGCAAAAGATTTTTGAAACTTGTGCAGAAAAAAATTGTTTGGTCGTGCTTCCAACAGGTTTAGGAAAAACTTTGATTGCATTAATGCTAACCATAAAAAGAATGAAAGAATTTCCCGGAGACAAAGTTGTTCTTCTTGCCCCGACAAAACCATTAGCAGAACAGCACTTAATTTTCTTTGAAAAACACCTTCCGGAATTATTTGCAGACATGCAATTATTTACCGGCATGATAAAGGCGGAACAAAGAAAAAAAATCTGGCAGACTGCAGATATAATTTTTTCAACACCTCAATGCGTAGCAAACGATTTAAAAAACAATCTTTATAATTTACAACAAGTCTGCCTGCTTATTGAAGATGAAGCCCATAAATGTGCAAAAAATTATGACTACAACTATCTTGCCCAGCAATATCAAAGACAATCCCAACACCCAAGAATTTTAGGTTTAACAGCTTCGCCAGGTAATAATGTATCAAGCATAAAAGACATTTGTAAAAACCTTTTCATAAAAGATGTTGAATTAAGAACAAGAGAAAGCGAAGATGTGAAACAATATCTTCAGGAATTAAAATTTGAGAAAATAAAAGTAAACTTTCCGCCGGAATTTGAAGAACTCAAACATGTTTTATTAAAATTATTCAACCAATATGTGGAAGAATTAAGACGAAGAAAAGTTCTTTTTGGATCCTCTTCAAAAATAGGTCTTATACAACTTCAAAAAAAAATCATGGGCACATTAGCAAGAGGAAACAAAAACTACAATTACATGTTAGGGGCAAGTGCGTGTGCCCAGGCAATAAAACTCCAGCACGCATTAGAACTTTTAGAAACCCAGACACTTTCAAGTTTTAATAAATATTTAAAAAATTTATTTAATCAGGCAGCAAAAAAACAAAGCAAAGGGGTTGTAAAACTTGTGGCAAAACCAGAATTTAATTTTGTTTATATGCAATCCAATGAACTTTTGGTAAAAAACCAAGAACACCCAAAACTCAGAGAACTTAAAAAAATTGTGGGGCAGGAAAAACTCAAAAATAAAAAAATTAAAATCATTGTGTTCACACAATTCAGAGATACTGCTACGACAATTTCAAAAAACCTCAATGAACTAAATGGGATAAAGGCAAAAGTTTTTGTTGGGCAGGCAAAAAAAAATGGAACAGGATTAAATCAAAAACAACAAAAGAAAATAATACAGGAATTTTCTTCAGGAGAAATAAATATTTTATGTGCAACTTGCATCGCTGAAGAAGGTCTTGATATCCCGGAAGTCAACGCAGTAATTTTCTATGAACCAATACCTTCAGCAATAAGAGCCATTCAAAGAGCAGGGAGAACAGCAAGGCTAATGAAAGGAAAATTAATAATCTTGATAACTAAAAACACAAGAGATGAAGCTCATTACTATGTATCCAGAGCAAGAGAAAAAACAATGCACTCTGCAATAAACACAATTAAACAAGATTTAAACAATGGAAAGAAGTTGGAGTTTCAGGAGAAGCTGGAATAAATAACCCCGCCCTAAAGGGCGAGGTATCAAGGTAAAAAAAAATGTTAAAACTATTGAACCCAAGGTTGAGAAGAAGTAATGTAGTGAGCAACAGCTTCAGTGGTTGTGTTGCCGACGCTTCTAAAGAATTTTCCAGGACTCCAGAAATGCCCTTTTCTAAAGTGGTTTCTCAGCC
>JAUWPB010000020.1 GCA_030611805.1 Nanobdellota archaeon
TTGGATTCTGTTAAAGAATATGTGAGAAATCAATCAGTTCACCACAATACTGATTTTATCTAAAACTCCTATCTGGAAACCGCACTCGCGGAGCGATTCGACCGAAGGGAGAACCTTTAGGGTGCGGAGGAGGTCATTTCAGGAAAATAACCTTTTTTTGTAATTCTTTCAACATTGAATTTTCCTTCAGATAATCTTTGTGCAAATTCCTCAATTTCATTATCTTTTTTTCCAGAATGACCAAAACAATAATTTTTATCTTTACTTTTCCACTCGGCATTCCTGTTTGATTATTTAACGAAGTTGTTTGTCTATCTGCAACTAAAACTCCTACATTAACTTTTGGGAGCCTGATACCAAATACTGTTGTCATAAGATTTACTAATTCTTTTAACTTATAAATCTTTCTAATCTGTCCTCACTCTATAAAAGTAACAAAACCACAAGATTTATAAACGAGTTATTGGTAGCAAGTTTATGTTAGTAAAACAGGAATTAATCAATAAAATCAAGGATTACTTTGACTTGAATATTTATGAAACAAAAGTTTGGTTGGCTTTGCTTGGGAAAGGAGTTGCTTCAGCAGGGGAGATTGCAGCGGTTTCAGGTGTTCCGAGAAGCAGGACTTATGATGTTTTAGAGAGTTTAGAAAAAAAAGGGTTTGCAATTTTGAAAATAGGAAAGCCGGTTAAATATCTTGGGGTTAAGCCAAATATAATTCTTGAGAAATTGAAAAATAATGTCCGGACAGATGCAGAGGAAAGAATAGTTAGTCTTTCAGACATCAAAGATACTGGGGAGTTTGCAAAACTTGAAGAATTATATAATGTGGGAATTGTTCCGGTAAAAAGTGAGGACATTTCAGCGGCATTAAAAGGTAAATCAAATATTTCTAATTATTTAAGAGAAATACTTCAAAATGCAGAAAAAGAAGTAATAATCTGCACAAATGCTGAAGAAATAAATTCAAAAGCGAAATTATTCAAACAAACATTTGAAGTTTTGAAAAAGGCAAACATAAAATTAAAAGTGGCTTTGTCAGGTGATGAGAGACTAATTAATCAATTAAAAGATAACTTAGGCATAAAAATAAAACAAGTAGATATTGATGCCAAATTTTTTATTATAGACCGAAAAGAAATTTTATTTTATTTGTCAAAAAACAAGAACAACGAAGAGATTGCGATTTGGCTTAATTCTGAATTTTTTTCACAGGCTTTTGCTAGTTTATTTGACAGAGCTATGAAAGGTGGTAAGTAAGAATGGAAGTAAGATACCAAGCAAACTACTCAACAGGAGCACATCCTTTTGAAGCAAAACGAAAAGCTAATCAACTTAGGAAAATATTAAAAGAAGAAGGATTTAAAAGATTATTTTTTAAGTACCCGTGTAGTGAAGTATATTCAACAGAAAAAGTAAAGGCAGAAATTATAGTAAGTGGTGTTAAAGAAAATTATGGTTGTCCAGAACATGGGGTAAGACCACATAAATATAGAAATGTTGGGATAAAATTTGATAAATCTGGGGGAGAGTTCAATGAAACATTCATAGAAAGGATTAGGGATTGGTATAATGGAAAACAAAAATGTTAAAAGAAAATAAATTAGAAAAGTCTTCTAAAAATCAACATAATCAAAATGTCAACTTAGTTTTGGGAGGAATTGTAGAATCTATTGTTCCAGAAGTTGGGACATTTGTATTAATTGGTGCAAGCACCATAAATACTTATGCTTGGAAAAATTTTAACAATGCTCCTCAAGAATTTCAAACACCTTCAAATGAAATGCCTCTCTATGCTGTGAAAAATTCAGCAAAAATATTAATGGGTGCTACTGCAGTTTCAATATTAAGATATTTATTTTAAAATTTTCAAATAGTCAATATGCATATCTTTTATTTTTTTATTCTTCTTTTTTCAACCATCAGTAAGTTCTTTGATATGAAATTTGATTTTTTTTCAAAGATTGTAATTTATATGTTGATAGAGTATACAAATATATAAAATATATTTTAAATTAAATAAAATAATGGATGAAGGACAAGCACTAATTGAAGAAAAAATAATTTATACAGAATTTGAGAAAATGATTAAATCTGGAAATGTTGCCAAAAAAAGTCTTGGAAATGTGAGTGGCGCTTCTTTAAGAGTATTAAAACAAAAAGATACTATTATTTATGACTCTAATGGGTTTCTTGCAGAAATTACCTGTTCTGATGGAGAACAGTATAGGATTAGTTATCATAGACTCCCTAAAAAATAACTCACACAACAATTTTTAATTCTTCAATATACATTTCTTTTATTTTTTTCTTATTTTTCTTTTTCCAACTATTAACAAATTCTTTAATATTAAATCTTATTTTTTCTTTGGCATAAATCTTATTTTTCTTAGTAAAATAATTTTTATGCTTTTTTTTAAATTCTTTAACATTTTTTAAATCACTTATATTCGGGCCTTGCAATAAAATTTCCTTTTTATTTTTAACAACAAAAAAACATCTTGCAGATTTTTTATGATTATAATTAAATCCTTTATTTTTTACATCGAAGAATTTTTCTACTTCATAGTTTAGGTGTTTGTAAAATTTTAATAATTTGCTTCCGGCAACATCTCCTTCTTGTTTGTTTGTTTTTGTTTCTATTAAAATAAATTCAAAATTCTTTTTCTTTGCATTTTGTTTTATTTTTTTTAAATCTGTTTTTTTAATTTTAAATGCTTTTATTGAAGGGGATTTCAAAAATTTATTGCAATCTTTTTTAAATTTTTCAAATGTTTCGTCAGATAACGCTGCCAGGACATTTCTTTGTTTATAGGTTGGGTCAATTAAAATAATTGGAGATTGTAGTTTAGAGCTGTTTACATCCATTAATACTGCTTGTTTATTTTTGTGGTGTTTTTCAATGTCTAAAACTACTTTGTTGCTTGCCTCATAAGAGGTTCTTGCGCCCTCTCTGGGTGTGACCTTTCCCCTGGACCTACTTGGTAGGTTATTCATTTTGCTGACAGCTTTAATAAATTTTAGAAAACTTCCATAATGATAAACTAATAATTCCAAAGCATAACCTGAAAATCCCTTAATATAAGATTCTGCACCGTAACAATGGTTTGCATAGCAAAATGCCTTTGCAATTCTTATCTCGTCCAAAAGTTTTGCAGACTTGATTTTTTTGTTAATATATTTAACATGTGAATATGACAAATCAGTAATATTCTCTGCTTCTTTAGGACTTTTTACTTTTAGTACAGGAATTATTTCAATGAAGAAATATGGATTTATTTTTACCTGAAAATAATCTCTTGAGCCATGAACTATTAAAACTTTTTCAAGTTTCATATTTTTTAATATTTTTCCGGTTAAGTTTGAGATTTCTTTATTTTTGTTTTTTGGAAATCTCAAAAAGATATCTGCATCATAATTATCTTTTTTTATTACAGTTTTTTTGGCAAAACTCCCTCCGACAAAAACTTCTGCATCTATTTTTGAATTTTTAAGTTTCTTCTTAAATTTTTCTAAAAATTCTTTAAGAGAAGTATTTATTACATCTAATTCTTTTTTAGAAGGTTCCACTTTTTCAAGAACTTGTTTTAGGATTGAATCAAACTTTTTTGTCATGATTATTTTAGTGTAATAATACTTATAAATCTAATTAATTCAATACAGGAATGACAAAAGTCCATCAGAGAATTTTTAATATTCCTATATGGAGAATTTGGAATGTGTTGTATTGAAGGATTTGATTCTCTTGATTTACCTGATTGTCCTTATAACTAAATTCAATCCTTTTCCTCAGGATTTTTAATTTCTTTGTTCTTAAAAATATCTTCTTCAATCAATGCTAAATGTTTTATATTTTGTTAGAAAGTTTATTTTTTATAAATTTTGTCCAAGAATTTATCGTCGCTTTTTCCTTTGTCTTTTCTTTTTCTTTAAATTCCATATAACATAAATTATTCCCAAGATAATTATTGTTGTAAGAAGAGTTTCCCATGTAAAGAACGGAAGTTGAATTTGTGCTGGGCAGGCAATGCTACTACTTGTTTCATAACATTTTTCTGAGCTTCTTCCCGGATCATAATAATATTTTGATTCGCTTTCATTATAAATATAATCACTTTCTACACTTGAAGGACCATCATTAAAATTACTATATCCATTATCAATCCCCCAAAGCCAAGTGGCTATCCATGAATAAGTTAAGAATCCATCTTCACAATCATCACTTGTATCTTCTTGATATAAACATAAACCAATTGCAGGATAGTCAATACAATTATATGGAATTAATTCCCATTCATATCCACAAATACCCTCACTTGGGAGCCATATACACTTACAATTCACAATATATGAACAATTACCTTTTTCTAATATATTACCACATTTTATCCCTCCCCATACATCTGGAAATGCTTCAAATATTTTTTTGTTCACACTATTTGCTGCAGCATCACAATTATAATCATCACATCTTTCACAACTTGCTTCTTCATCATGGTCTGCACACCAAAGAGCATAATCTTTAGGCAATATTGTTAATTTATTACTTTCTTCCCCATTAATTCTAAAAACAAAGCCATCATAGTCTGCGAACAACTCATCAGCTGCATCATAATCTTCTTGTGTTATTGTCCATTCTGCAGTTATAAGCCCGTATCCAATCATTTCAAAAGTTCCTTCTATTGTATTACCTTTACTTAGAGTTCTAATTTCTTCATCATTAATAATATCCCCTTCATAGATTTCAAAAGTAACAAATTCTTCCATCCCCAATCCAGAATTATTTAAAACCATTTTAACAGTGCTTCCAACATTTACTGAGATTCCTTCTCCAATATCATTTCCTGTTTTCTCCCCATACCTATCTGTCCAGTAAGTTTCTCTTTCTAATTCGCAAATGTCTGAACATCCATCTCCTGAAATAGTATCACCATCATCACACTCTTCAAGTCCATTAATTACACCATTGCCACAACTGGTTCCTATATCTAACAATCCGCTCGTTCTCGTCATAGAAGTATATGCATCCAATACAGCCTTAAAATAATATTCAGGATTTCCAATACCATCGTCCTGCCACTGTGCCATCCAAGTTTCCCTGTCAAATGTCCCGCTTACTGCAATCACAAAATCATCACTTGTTAAATCATCTTCCCATATTTCAAAAGTAATTACTTTTCCATCGCAATTAGTTCCTTCAATAATCATCTGGATATTATCTCCTTCAGCCGCTGAATCTTGGCTCCAATAAGCATTAGTAAATATGCAACTATCTACGCATTCTCCTTCCCCAATACATCTTTGGTCCGAAGAACAATAATCTCTAGTGTTGCCTGTATCAACCCATTGTATGCTTCCTGTGCTATATATACAACTGGCTGCAGAACAATAATAATTCCTATATCCTTGCTCTTTCTGTTCTTTTTCTGTGCATTCGTATGATAAAATCCATTGTGTACTGCCTGTGTCATACCATCCATCACTATTATCACAATTAGTACAACTAGAACATCCACAACTTGTATCTGTGCCTAAGCAATAAATATTGCAGCTCGGATCTCCTACTGTGCAGTATTCGCATAAATCACAATTATCATATGCCGTCCAGCTTTCCCAATAAGAAGAGCCAGTGCATGATTCGCTTGTTCCGCTGCAATATTGATCTCTGTATCTTATTCCTACATCATAGCCAGCAGATGTTCCCCATGGACAGCCATATTCTGTTTGATAGTTATCATTGCATAAATAAGAAGTTGATCTGTAATCACAGCCATCACAACAGACTCCTGTTGTACAATCACAGCTTTTTATACACACACCACTAGTACATGTACCAGGATAGCCTCCAACTGTGCAAGCATTTCCGTTTGTGGATCTGGCGCAGACCGTACCATCATAATCACATATAGAACTGCCTGACTGATCACATTCAGATTCATATTCACAAGAATATGAAGGGCAAGTACATCTGCCATCTTCACACATAGAGCCAGGAATAATATCAGTGCACCAAATAATTATACCCTTACCTACATCATTTGGGTTTTCATTATTTGCATCACCACAACAATATTCATGTATCCGCCAGCCATTAATACCCCCCTCACAATGATCAGTAAGAGCGCCAAACAATGAAGACTGCACACTACCTTTTGGAGTATAAAGTTCATAGTCGTAATAATAAGTGCCATCAATAATTGAATAAGGAGTATATGGATCATCCCTATTTGTGTTGCTCAGCCACCGACATCCGCTTTGACTCATAGATATGCCTCCCGGCCCCCAATATGAATCGCTATCTGAACAGGTACCCGAGACATCCGCCCCATTAATAACAAACAAAGCTATTATCAACAAAAATAAAACCAAAATTCTAAAATTCTGTTTATTTTTTCTATTGCTCATTTTTCAATTTTCTTAAACTCTTTTTTTAATTCAATATAGTATATTGGTACTTGTATACCTTTCTTGTCCTGACAATAATCTCAATATTTCTCTTTCCTGTATCAGGGTCAGTTCCAGTATTCCTAATAAGTATTGTGTATCTTCTAGGCATAAGCTGGCTAAACCTATAAATCTGCACATCAGCATAAGAGAGTTTTAGCGCTGTAGTGTACTAAATTTTTTAACTTCAGAGCCGAAATTTGGGCTTATATCCTCACTGAATTCTTTTTCATTTATCTTTTTTTAATAAACATTCCAACCGACATCAGCTTGTCTAATTCCATTTTGTTTTATTTTAATAGTAAAACAAGTTTATAATCTTATCCAATTACAACAATCACCAGTCTCAACTTCGCAACCTTCTTTCTAATACCTGCTTCATCCGAAATCCGAACAACCTCGTCAATATCTTTATATGAAAACGGTGATTCTTCAATCAGTCCTTTTTTTCCGCCAAACTCTACGAATACACCCCACTTCGCCATATCTTTTTTAGCGTCGTTAAAATTCATATAAGGACAAACACTTTTTTGTTGCTGTCTTTGTCTTATGTCTCCAACACACCTGTAATTATTTATCCATTCCCAGTCACCAGGAGCACAACAACAAATCTTTGTTGGATAAGTTCCAAAACTTCCAAGATGAGCATTAGTATTAGAGGATAAAGATAAGATTTGGATTGTATACCTGCTCGGGCAACTTCCGCTATTGCTTGAACACTTTATAATCTCCAAAACAAACATCTGTTCCATAATTATCTAAACTTGGAATCTGAGCATGTGCATTTGTAGAAGAAGAAATCCCAAGAACTTTATTTGTTCCACTGCAAGTATGGATTCCAGTAAAATCACAACATAAATAATTAGTATAACTTCCTTGATTATATAAACTTCCGTGAGCATTTGTTGTTCCAGATAATTTCATTACGGTATTTGCCGCATTACAAAAACTTTAAATACTGCAAGTTTCAGCATTAACAAATCTTAATAATAAGATTATTAAAAATAAAAATCCTGCAAATATTTTGAATTTTTTCAACCTCATTTTATGTATCGAATAAATGTTAATTTATAATTTTTTCCATCGCAGAAATTTGTTAATCTTTTTTTCTAGAATTCTTAATCTCTTTCATACTTTTGTTCAAAGTTGAAGCCAAATCAATTATGTATTTTCCCTCTTCAAGTTTATAAATTAAAGGTCTGTCTTTTCTAAACAAGTTTACTATATCAATTTCAAACTTTCCTGCACCAGTAACTCTCACAGATTCTATATCCAAAATCACCGGAGTTTCTTCATCAGTAATTCCAACTATTTCTCTAATATCTTTTTCAACCTGTTTTTTTTCTTGTTCAGGAATTTCAATTGGGGTTTCCTTTAATTTTTCTAATTGTTCGTCTTTTATATAAAAAAAGAAATGTCCTTTGCAACTCTCGCATCCTTCTAATAATTCTTTGCTTCCAATAGGAATAATTCTTGAGCAGTTTACACATTGGTGAGGCATGGGAGAAAGAAGATAAGAGAAGTTATAAATTTAACTATAATTCAATCACAATAATCCTTTTAAATTTAATTAGTTAATTTATCTAATGAAAAAACCCTATATCGGTATAACCGGCTTCACAACTAAAAAAGAAGTCGAAGAAATTTGCGACGAATTTAATAATATATTGATATCTACAGATAACAAACACATTCCTATGCTTGGATTTCTTGTAAGTTATAAAACATTAAATAAAACCCCTGTGAAAAATAAAAGATATCCTTTGTTTGAAAATGTTTTTAGTTTATTACGTTCAATAGATAAAAGATTTTTAACAATGATTCATTATAATTCCCGAGAAATAAATACATTAGCAGACCAAGTTTCAAGAGTATTTGAAGGTATTTATGAAAATGGTTTATGCAGAGCAATGCAATTAAATATTGTCTGGCCAGATCTTAATCAGGTTAAAAAAATTAAAACAAAATTCCCAGAGATGCAAATTGTTTTTCAAGCATCACAAAATGTAATGAAAGGCAAAACACCTATTGAGATTGCAAAAGGAATAAAACAATATAATGATTTTTTAGATTATGTTCTTATTGATCCGTCTGGAGGAAGAGGCGAACCATTTAATATAAAAAATTCGCTAGAAGTTTATTCAGAATTAAGAGAAAAATTACCTGATTTAACTATTGGATTTGCAGGAGGTTTTACAGAGAAAAATGTTTCTGAAAGACTTTTAAAAATTATTTTACAAACAGGTGAAAAAGATTTCTGCATAGATGCGGAAGGAGGATTAAGAGATAAAATTACAAAAGAATATGGGGATGATTTATTGAATATTGATAAATCTAAAAAATATTCAAAAGAAGCATATTTTATGTTGAGTTAATCACTTATTTAATAACAATTCAATTTTTTTAGGATTTCTTTTTATTTCTTTTACAATTGTTGCAGGCCCGATAATTGTTATGGCTCCTAAATCCCCTCCAGAAAGCACATTCACAATCCCTTTTTTCATATATCCAAAAAATCCTTGATGTCCATTCCCAGAAATCACTGCAAGTTCTATTCCTTTGAAATTTTTCACATGCCCAATCATTGCCATTGTGTCTCCAATAAGTCTTGTTTCTTCTTCTGACTTTAATTTTCCCTGTAAAATTAAAATATTGTTTCCTAGAATAATTCCAAGTATTTTTCTAAGTCTTTCATTACTATTTAAATCTCTGATTTCAGAATAAGGCAAAAACTGAATTGAAAATCCTTTTATTTTAACTGAATTCTTCTTCTTTTTTTTCACCATCTTTTTATTATTAAACTTTTTTAGTTTTTAAAATTTTGTTAAATTTTTTTTGATAATTTAAAAATTGACTCATAAAATTCTTCTAAGTTATCTCCATGTTTTGCACTTGTTCCTATAACTTCATATTCAGGAAATGCGGATGTAATTTTTTTCATATTTGATTTTTTCAAATCAATTTTATTGGCAACAATTAAAACAGGGATGTTTCTTGCAACTAAATTTCCTATAATTGTAATGTTTACTTGATTGTAAGGGTTTTCAGTTGAGTCCAAAACAATTACAACAATATCCATGTCATCAAGCCATTTTATACTTTCAATTATTCCTTGTGTTGCTTCTTTTGCCCTGATTTTGGCCTGTCCTCTTTTTATTTTATACTTCAAAAAATCTTCATAATCTATTCTTGTAGCAATTCCAGGAGTATCTATCATTTTAAAAGTCATGGTTTTCCCTTTGTAACTTATTTCAACCTTTTCTTTAAACTGAATACTTCTTGTTTCATGAGGAACTTTGCTGACACTTCCAATCTCTTCTCCAGTAAAATCTTTGCAGATTCTGTTTGCTAAACTAGTTTTTCCAGAATTTGGAGGTCCGTAAAAACCTAATTTTATGTCTTTTTTATTTTTAAAAATATTAATAAAAATTCTGCTAAAGAAATTTTTGAAAATTTTAATTACCATTGTGTTTTTTCTTTATGCCTCCTTGGTATCCTGAAAAAAATGTTTATTTAAATTATTCATTTTGTGTTTTTTAATTTAAAAAATGCGTTTATATTATTTTAAATTTATATCAAAGGTTTATTAAATTTTATGTGATTTATTGCTTATATCTGTTACGGAAATCTTTTATTTTTTGATATTGTGGTCGAAATTTTTTGTTTACTTTTTGGATATCTCTCTTTTTGAACCTGTCTAAAATTTTCCCAATAGGAATTTCAAACATGCCTGTTCTTTTTCCGGAATATTTCCTCAAGATATATTCTATCTGTTCAGAATTCCAACCGGATTTTTTTAATTTAATCCTAATTTCTTCATTTTTTAACCCTCTTTTTTTTGCGTTTTCAATATATGTAATTAAATTATATAGGCTATTTTTGCTTTTAAATAAATGGCCCTCATATTTCTTTTTATACCATTCCTGTAAAATTACGTATGCAATAACTCCTATAGTAGCTAATAAAAATATAATTAAAATAAAAAGAGTCCATTTTGAAGTTTTTTCCTGATCTTCATCAAAAGTGTACTCACTTATTATTGCTAATTTATTGAGGTCTGGAGAAATGAAAATAGGCAAGTCAATAAAGTCAATATCCTCTGTTGTGGAAAATGCAATTGTTTTCTCTGTTTTTAATAAATTTATATAGACATAACCTGATTCTTCTTTTTTCTCATAATTTTCTTTAAATTCAAGTCCCTCAATTTCGTTAAGAATAAAATAAAAGTTATCCTTTAAACTATCTTTTTCAATTACTTTTAATTCAAACACCTTTAAAACAAGTTCATTAGAATGTTTATATCTGGCGGTTAATTCTTTAAAATTAATTTTTGTTTCTATATTTTTTTGGTTCCATACCAGAATGGCTTCAAAATATTTGTCTTCATTATTGAGATCATAATTTCCTCTTCCAATTAGTTGCAAGACGTTCAAGTTTATTTTATCTTTGTCAAGGGCAAATGAAATCAAATTTGCACTTTTACTTATCGTGACTGATTCCGGAACTTTTAGCCCCAATAGTTCAGTCATGATTTCATTATATTGGCTTTCAGAACCAGCTTTGTTGTAATTTTTTTGTATACTTATTAATTCTCTTTCAAGCTTTTCAGTCTCTAAGATTGAATTTAACCTGTCTTGGTAAAATATTTCAAATTCTTTAATTTGTGAATCTACCCTGATCAGGTCTTCTAATTTCTTGTTCAAGGTTTTATTTATTAGTTCTTTTGGGGATTCCACGATTATATTAAATACTTTATAAGAGCTCTTTTGATTTGAATCTGTTACGCTAACTTTAAGTTCATATTGTCCTGTAGAATTATAAGCATAAATTATTTTATTTGTAGTAGTTATTTTCTGGTCACCATTTCCAAAATCCCATTCATATTTAATTATATAATTAGATAGATTAACTGTCACTTCAAACAAAGTAGGAAATGCTGACGCGGTTATTGTTGGTGTTAAACTTCTGATTATCGGAACTTCTTCTACAATTATTTCTTCTGAAAAAATTTCTTCCTCATTTAAAATTAATGTGAATGTGTGCACTCCAAAATTATCCGGAACAGAAAAGTTTCCCTGGTCTAAATAAAGCTTTTGAAAGTCTGAATTTACTGTTGCAGGAATCTCGGTCAGCTCATAAAAATTATTTTCTTCAGCCCCGCTAAAACCAAGAGTGTCATATTTTATTGATAGATTTGTGATTATTATTGTTTGGCTTTTTCCTGAAATGAATTTTATTGGAACAACACACGCATTAGTTGAACAATCAAGCCCCCCATATTTTTCCCAAATATAATCACTGACTTTATTTCCAAAAGTATTTCCATAGGGCAGTGAGTTTGTTATCTCCAAAGTTTCTACGGCTGCGAATTTTGTGCCTTCAGCAAAAATTTGGTAGGCAGTATTTTCAAAATTACTGCCAGTAAGAATTTCCTGAAAGCCACATCCTTTTAAATCAGAATATCCTCTTATTTTAGACTCTTCAGTTTCTCCATCTGAATAAATACAAACATAATAATCTTTTGATTTTGTAATTAAATAATTTATAGGACAAGAAATTTCTCCTTCATCAACGCTGTCAGGCAATTCGCAATCTGCTCCTTCAATTGAGTTTCCGTAAGTATCATAAAGAGCCATCACTAAATTTTTTGAATCTTTCACCCATGCACCAAGTTTAAATCCCGGAGATTTAGAAAGCTGGATTCTTTGACAATAAGGTATTTTTCCAATTGTGCCGATGGTCAGACTTTCGCTGCTGTTGAAGCACCCATAATTTCTTAAAAAAGAGCAAGCTACACTTTCTGCTAAGGACTTAGTATTTCCTTTATCAATTATTCCATTGTTAAGAATATCTATTTCTATTTGATTGTAACAAGATGAAAGGGCATCGCTTTCAAGAGTAAAGTTTATTGAGTTTATAGATACAATATTTCCTGTAAATTTGAATCCAATGATTTTTGATTCCCTGTTGTCTAAGTTAAAAGTTTTTGTTGTTTCTCCATTAGTTGCAGAGTAATCTGAGATACAGTTTGAAGTGCTGCAAGTGTGTTCAAAATCCTGATTTGCATTTATTAAATCAATCAAACTTATTGAATTCTGAAAAGAATCTTTAAAAATAAAATTGCTCGGTTCGTCATCCAAACTTATATTTACCCATCCTTTAATATAATTGGATGGGCCGTATTGCCAGTCAATTGAGTGTGACAGGTTCCCTATTTCAAAACTTGCAGAAATAAAGCTTGAAATTAATATTAGTCCTAACATTAAAAATAAACTTATCACTTTCTTTTTCATAAACAGGAATAGAATTTATATTTTATAAATCTTGTCAAATTTTTGATTTTTTTTGAGAGGAAGTTAAAAGGTAAAAATAGATTGTAATAAAGTTTTGAATGTAACATTCTAAAAAAGAAATTTAGGGTTCTTCTTTTTCGGTTTTCTATTTTTCAGTAATAAAACTTATTCGGAGATACTGACTAAGAAATATATAATTAATTCTTCTCAACTTCAGGATGCTCCTGCCCTCTTGCCAACATTTTTTTAAGTGTCTTAATATGTTTTTCTTTTTCTTCTTTGTACTCTTTTTTGTCTGTGTCCAGCTCTTTGACCATTTTTGCAATATACTCTCCTCCTAAAAAATGAGGGGTTAAAACATAACTTGCACCTTTCCTGTATAATTTAAGGGCATCTTCAATGCTATGGGCACGAACAATAATTATTGCTTTTGGATTAACGATTCTTACTGATTCTATCAAAAGAAAGTTTGTTTCAAAATCTGGGATTGTTGAGATTGCTAATTGTATTTTCTCCAACGGCAGTTCTGCCAAAAATTCCATGTCATCAATGTCTCCATAAAGGCAAGGTATTCTGAACTTTGTCAAATCAGAAATTGTGTCAGGATTAAAATCAACAACAAGATAATTTTTTTTAATTTTTTTTAATGACATTAAAACACTAAACCCAATCCTGTTGTATCCAAAAAGTATGGCCTCATATTTCTTTTTTATTTTGCCGTCTTTTTTTATTTCTTTTCTTTCAAATACAGACAGGTATTTAGAAAAATAAGGATACATTTTTCCAGAGTACAACATCAGGTAAGTTGAACCGGAGATGGTTATCAGACCCACGAGGGTAACAAGGGACAATATTTCATTTGTGAGATGGCCGACGCTGACGCCCAATGCTATAAGGATTAAAGAGAATTCACTTATCTGGGCTACTGTGAATCCTGCCTGAAATCCGATTTTTTTCTTATAGCCAAGCAAGCCCATCAAGGTCATAACAATCAGAGGATTTCCAATAAGAATAAACAAAGAAAAAATTATTGCGGGGAAGATAAGCTGGCCGATATTTCCAAAAACCATCTGAGACCCAAGGAGGATAAAAAATAAAATAATAAAGAAGTCTCTTAATGGTCTCATCTTCGAACTAATTTCATAATGATAAGGAGACATAGAAAGTGCAATCCCCGCAACTAAAGCACCTATTTCCATTGAAAATCCCAGATGATAAAATAATGCTGCTAAACCTAAACCCCATGCAATTGAAAATAAGAACAGGAATTCCTGCGACTTAGCAAAGAATTTTGACAGACTTGGTAAAACATAAATACTTATTAAAATAAATGCTCCAATTAAAAAAATCCCGCTTAAGATATTCCCTAAAGATAAATTTTCAAGACTTAAATTACCTGAAAAAGAGGAGATTATCATTAAGATGATTATGACAACAAGGTCCTGAACCAATAAAAAACCAATGGAAATTTTTCCATATAATTTTTCCATATCTTTTTTATCAGACAGCAGTTTCATAATTATAATTGTGCTACTAAATGCAAGAGCCAACCCAATGTATAAAGAAATAATTACTGAAAATCCTAATAATCTACTTATTAAAAAACCAAATAAAGATGTAAAAATAATCTGTCCCATCCCAGTTATTAAAGAAACTTTTCCAACTTCTTTTATTACTTTTGGACTTAAACTTAAACCAATAATAAAAAGAAGCAATGCAATTCCGATTTGAGAAAAAACTTTTAGGGTTTCAGTTGATTGGACAATATTCAAAAAGTAGGGGCTGACAATTATCCCTGCAAGAATATATCCAATTATCAAAGGTTGTTTTAACAGCCTCATTATACCTGCAATTAAAACAGTTATACATATGATGACACTTAATTCTATAAATATTTCCATTGTTGTTTATCTCTTTTTTAGAGGATGATTTTTCGGAATATGTGACTCAATATGTTTGATTATTTTTTTATGGTGTTCTTTTAATTCATCCTGAAAAGTTTTTTTATAAATATATTTCCCAAACAAGGTAAAAAAATAAAATGCCATACCTATTCCAAGAAAAGAGAAAAACATAGTGAATATTTTTCCAGTGTCTGTTTGAGGAGCAAGGTCGCCATAACCTATTGTGGTTACAGTAATAATCGTAAAATATAATGAATCAAGATGGGCCCATCCTTCAATAGAAGAATAAACAAATGTGCCTCCGGACAATAAAATTAAAAAAATTAAAATTGCAAAGATGAATTTTTTATGCAAATCCATTTTATTCTTGTTTACCTCTTTTATTCATTTTTTAAAATTAGTCCCCACTATAAGTTTTTTTTCTTTATCTTAATAAAAAATCAAAGTATAAAAAGGTTTTTAGTCTCTGTATCTTTTCACATAACTGATTATCTTTGGAAGATTAAATCCTGTAATCCATAAAGTTTGGTTTAATATACAATTCTTGGAATAATTTGTTTTAGTTCTAAATATTCTGGGAATTGCAACATCAATATTATTTTTTCTTAGTTCTAATATATTTTTCTTATTAAAATTCCACGGAAATAATTCAACTGCACAAATTCCGATTTCTTTTAATTTTTTTATTTTTGATGTAGAAAAAAAATATCCCATGTTAATCACTTTTTTCCAATTTTCTGGGAATTTTCCTAATCCTTTAAGATAATTCTCATTTCTATGGGCAATATAAATTTCTTTCAAAGGAATTCCTTTTAAGGTATTTTTAATTTCATCCAATAAAATAGATTCATCTTTTATATCCAAAAAAAGATACCTCTTGCTTCCAATCTCATTTGCAATATCTTTTAAATTAGAGATGGAAGAATGATTCATTTCCAAATCTTTAAAGTTCTTTTTAAAAAATAATTTAGGAAAAAGAAACTCCAGAAAATTACCATGGTAACAAAATAAAATATCGTCTGCACTCTTTCTCACATCCAATTCAATAATTTCTGCACCATATTCTAAAGATTTTCTTACTGCTTTTAAGGAATTCTCTTCCCCAAAAAAATCCCCGCCCTTATGAGCCATAATTAAAGGTTTAATTTTTTTCATATTATTGGTGCTCATATTTACTATAAAAAGGTTTTTAAGATAAAAGTAATTTGTTTTAAGATGAAAAAAGTAAAAATAACAATCACCAAAAAACATGGAGAAAAAAATTGTCCAAGAGGGCACAAGATTAAGGACACTTTCATTACAGATGGTAAAACTCCAAAAGGATTATGTTGTAGTGCATTTCATTCAATCTGGCCTTATGTTAGAACTTTGCTTGTAACACAAGATAAAAAATATGAAGGGAGTGTTACTTGTCCTGACCCAGAAGTAATTTTAGAATATCAATTAAAGTTAGTAAAGTAACAATGTACCCACACAGGCTCTGTTGAAAATCTTTTAATACGCAAGGTTTAAGTTGTGTGCTATTCCTTTGCAGAATATTTCTGTTCTTATTCCTTCAATCTTTTTTGCCCTGACAAAATTTCCATACTTTCTTTTTATCGCTGAAAACCCTGCTTC
>JAUWPB010000027.1 GCA_030611805.1 Nanobdellota archaeon
TGACAACTGATGGTTGTTCTGGAGGAGGCGGTGGAGGAAGTGGAACAACTGCAACTTACACATGGACAAATACTTATACTACATCAGATACACAATTTGCTGAAGGATTTACTAAACAACTTTCAGTTAAAAATAGAGTGAGGGTTACTGTTTCAGGTATGAGCCATCATGTTGGTGTGAAAGAAGTTACTACAACAAGTGCAACAATTGAAATCGCAAGTGATCCTGTTGAGGTTAAATTAGATGTTGGAGAGGATGCAAAAGTTGATGTTACAGATAATGGTTATTATGATATTTATGTAAAGCTTAATTCAATAACAAGTGGTAAAGCAGATATAACTGTTCAGAAAATATCTGAAGCAATTCCAGAGGGTGAAGAAGCAGTAACAACTACTGGAGAAATTGTTGAGGAAAAAGAGGAAATTTCTGAAGTGGAAGAAGAAAAAGATTTAACATGGCTGTGGGTTTTAATAGGTATTTTAGTATTGGCTGTTGTTATTGGTGGCGGAGTTGCTGTTAAGAAGAAGAAATAGATAATTATTTAATCTCTTTTGTTTCTAAGTATTTTATGAAAAATCAAGAGGAAATTTTTGCTGATTTGCATATTCATTCAAGATTTTCAAGGGCGTGCAGTAAAAATATTAATTTTGAAAACTTGGTTAAATGGGCAAAAATTAAGGGACTTGGTTTGTTGGGTACAGGAGATTTTACTCATCCTCAATGGTTTAATGAAATTAAAGAGAAATTAACTGCTAATGGAAATGGTTTTTATTATTATCAGGATTTCCCGTTTATAATTACTGGGGAGATTAGTTTGATTTATACTCAAGGTCATGGGAGAAGGATTCATCTGGTTTTATTGGTTCCGAGCATTGAGATTGCTGAGAAGATTAATTCTTATTTTGATACTAAAGGAAGAAGAGATTATGATGGCAGACCTATTTTTAAAATTCCAGGGGACGAGTTTGTCAGAGAGATGATGAATATTTCAAAAGATATAGAAGTGATACCAGCACATGTGTGGACGCCTTGGTTTGGGGTTTTTGGGAGTATGTCTGGGTTTGATAGCTTAAAAGAGTGTTTTAAGGACCAGGTGGAGAATATTCATGCAATTGAAACAGGAATATCCAGCGACCCTGAAATGAACTGGAAAATTAAAGAATTAGAAGATAAAGCAATTGTAAGCTTTTCAGATGCACACAGTTTTTGGCCTTTTCGGCTTGGCAGGGAAGCAACTATTTTTAGAAAGTGTGATTCTTTTAATGAGATTATCAGGCAGATTAGAGAGAATGATTTTATCGGCACTATTGAGACAGATCCTGCGTATGGGAAGTATCATTTTGACGGACATCGGTTATGTGGTTTTTCATGTAGCCCTGAAAAGACTAAAGAACTTAATGAAGTTTGTCCTGTTTGCAAAAAGTCATTAATTTTAGGAGTTGATTATAGAGTGGGGAAATTATCTTCTGATGATTCAAATCATAAAACAAGAAAAAAATATTATACTTTATTGCCATTACATGAAATAATTTCTTTAGAAGTAGGAGTTAGTATGCAGAGTAAAAAAGTCTGGGAGGTTTATAATTCTCTGATTAAAGAATTTAAGGATGAGTTTAATATTTTGCTGAATGTTTCAAGAGAAGATTTAATCAAGTCAAGTGTTAATGCTAAGCTTGTGGGGTTGATTATGAAGAACAGAAGCGGGAATATAAGAGTTAAGCCAGGGTATGACGGGGTTTATGGTGTTGCCGAGATGGGAGAGAAGCAGGAAACATTATTTTGATTGTCTGGGGGCATTTCTCACTTTAACAAATTTGTAATGAGCATTTGTCGTCGGTGTTTTGCATTTTGAGCAATTATTTTTTAATGTATAGGTTTTGCAAGAAGAACATTTTTTTAGTTTAGGCATTTTTGTTAAAATGATTTATACAAAATCTTTGATTTTAGTTTAGGCATTTTAATATAATTATTCTACCAAATCTATTAAGTATTGCTTTAACTTTTTATGGAAAGAATGTGTAAAATAGTTCTCTAATTCTTTTGGGTTTACCCATTTTAATTCTACAAAATCATCGCCTGGTTTTTCTTCTCCTTCAAAAACCTGAGTTAAAAAATAAATTCCTATAAAGTCTGATTTTTCCGGATATGTTCTTGAGAAAATTGCTCCAAGATTTTTTACATCATAGCCAGTTTTTGCTTTAACATTTCTCTTAAGAGTTTTATCAACATCTTCTTCATAAGTGGCTCTTCCTCCAGGGAAACACCAGGTTAATTCAGGAATGTGGAGGTCATTTTCCCTTCTTCCAATTAGTATTTTTTTTGTTTTTGGATTAAATATAATTCCTAAAATTACTACTTCAAATTTTTGTTTGTCTTCCATAATTATACGCTTAATTAAGAGTATTTAAGGTTTTTGTTGTCTTTTTTATACCAGAAAAAATAATATTTTGATTTTTACTTTTCTATAATGTCAAATTTCATTCCCTGTTCTTTTGCTTTTTTTTCAATATCAGCAGTTATTATTTTCAGTTTCTTGTCTGCTGTTTTGGGATCAGTAGATTTTGTTTTAATGGAGTATTTTCCTGCAGAAATATATTTTATCTCTGCTTCATTTGTGCCTCCCAAAATCTTTTTGATTAATACTATACCATTTGGTTTTGTTGTTGTTAATGAGATTTCTTTTTTTATCACAACTTCCTTTTGTTTTTGAGTTTTTAAAATATCTAATATTTTTTCAGTTTCTGTTTTTCCGACGAGCTTTTCAAGTTTTTTTGGATTTTCTTTTGCTTCCTGCAAAAATTCATAAATTTTTTCTTTTTGTAAGATTTCTTTAATCACTCCTTCTGCTTTTTCTTTTAAAACAGTTTTTAAAATGCTCTTGTAACTTTTTTCTTGTTTGTATTGTTCTCTTATTTCTTTTTGGTCTTTTTTTGTAACCCGTCTTAGAGATAAATCAATCCTATTTCCCAAAATCCTCAGGATTTTGCAGACTATTTTTTTCTTTGGGACAACATACTCTCTTAAGTTTCTTATTCTTCCCGGGGCAATTTCACTTAAAATTATGCCGCCTTCTTTATTAAGTTCGTCTATATTTACAAATACAATTGTTCCAACTATCCTGTCTACAGTGCACATAACTATGTCGCCTACTTCTAAGTTTGTCATAGAAATTAAAGAAAGAGAGGGGTTTTAAATGTTTTTGATTAGAATTCCTGAAGAAATCTTTCAGGAACATAGCTTGTAGTTGTTTGATAATTAATTTTTTCGTTTATTATGTTAAATAGACTTCCAAAATATCTCCATTCTAATTTTCCATCTTTTTTGAATATTTTTTTATCTCTTATAAAGAATATGGGATATTCTTTTGAGTCAAATGTTGTTTGTTTGGTTATAGAAAATACTTTAAATTTTGGTTTAACAATTTTTTCTAAAACTTTACCAGTAAAATTTTCCATTTTTTTTCTTATCTCAAAGTATTTTGGGTGTGATGTAAATCCTGATGTTTTGTTTTCATTATCAATATCTTTTTGCCATTGTACGCATTGTTTTTGAATATCTTCTTTATCCATAGATTAATATTATTTAAAGAGTTTTTAAGAATTATTATATTTTAGTTACTTACTTTGATGACTTCTATTTCTAAATTTTTCTTTAAGCAATTAATAAATTCCTGCTCTTTTTCTCTGGTTATCATACAACCTGCTGCGCATTGATGTCCTCCGACTTCTCCTCCAATTATATTTATCACCCTGCTTAAAACTTCTCTCACATTTCTTCCATTTCTCCCGACACTTCTTGCAGATACTTTGATTTTGTCTTCGTAATATGCCATGGTAGTGATTATTGTTCCTTCTTCATATAAAGACGAGTTGGAGAGGATACTTGCTATTGTTCCGGTTATAGTATCTTTGATTTTGTCTTTTGCGTTGATGATGACAAATCCGTTTCCTTTTATTTTTTCTGTTTCTGATACAAATTTCAAACCAGAAATAATGAATTGCTTGTGTTTTACATGTATTGACTCGGCTCTTTTTTTTGCTTTTGGGATTTCCATGCACAATTGTATTGCTATACCTGGTTCTCCAAATCTTGAACACGCATTAATCATGGCACTTAATTCTCTTGCATCTTCAAGTTTATTGAATAATTTTATCAAAAAAATATCTCCTATTATTTCTTTATTTTTTGACTTAGGATTTCTTAAGATTATCGCAGTAACTAATTTTGCCATTTCTTCTTTATTTAATTCCAGGAGACTTTTGTATTTCCCATTTGTTGAATTTAAACCAACTTCTCTTAATAATTCAAGAACGCCTTTTATGTTTCCGGTAACTTCAGGGATAAATGGGTTTGAGCAAAATTCAAGAGTTCTGTTTAAAGGTCTTGTTGAGGGATAAATAAGGAGGCCTCTTTTTCTTTTTATCTCCCCGTCTTCTAAAATTCCATTGTTTAATTTATCTATGTCCTTTTCAAGCATGTCTCCAATCATTCCTAAAATAGCCAGTTTTGCAAATTCTTTGTTTTCTGGATTTATTTGTTTGCAGAAAAGATATGTAAGGCAAGAGCCGCTTATTTTTTGTTTACCATTAAGTTCCGGATTTATTATGTTGATGTCTTTTGGAACTTCCTGATTGATTTCATGATGGTCAATTATAAAGACATCTTTTAATCCGGATTTTTCAATATGATTTAAACTTCCCGACGCTAAATCCAAGAAAATTGTTATTTTATTCTTTGGCAAATTGTAAATAAATTTTTCTTCCAGACTTTTTACAATTTTTACAGAAAACTTTTTATCTAATTTTTTTAGTGTTTGGAGCATGATTGTAGCAGAAGTAATGCCGTCTGTGTCAAAGTGACTTATTATTTGAATTTCTTTATCTTTAGCTTTTTCAAGAAATTTTTGAACTACTAATTTAATTTCTGTTTCTAATGAATTCCCCTCTTTCATTTGGATTGCCCCGCAAGGCGAATGAGCGGAAATTTTTTATTTCCTCTTTTCATTTTATAAAATGCAATCTAAAAATAAATTGTTTATAATTTATTAAAATATTTTTTTAATTTTCTAAGTTGTGCAAATATTCTGTCTTTTTCCCTCATCGCTCTTTTGTCTTGTTTATTTTTTCCATAATGTTTTTTAATTCTTTCTAATTTTTCTTCAACATTTTTTAAGTCAGGGTTAATATATTTGTCTTTTAGTATTTTAGAAATTTTTTTATCATATTCTTTTGGATGAATGCCTTGCTGTCTTAGTTCTTCCCCAATCTTTTCACTTGTAAGACCTTTTCCAGACAATTCTGTGACTTTTTTTTCAAATTCTGTTTGAGAAAGTTTTTTTGGTTTTTTAACTTTTTCATCAGGTTTTTTTGCTTTTGATTTTTTTGGCATACCCAATAGGTTGTTGAAATGATTTTTAAATCTTGCTATGGTTGAATGAAAGATATTTAAATTAAAATTAATTAGCTATACAATGGGAAAGACTATTGGAATAGTTTCTTTAAAAGGAGGGGTGGGCAAGACTTCCAGTGTTATTGCTTTGGGAGATGCAATTGCAAATTTTGGCAAGAAAGTATTATTGGTAGATGCTAATTTTTCCGCCCCAAATATTGGCTTGCATTTAAATATTATTGATCCAGAAGTAACGATTCACCATGTTTTAAACAGAACAGCGAATATTAAAGAAGCAATTCATAAATTAGATAATTTTGATATAATCCCTGCTTCTATGTTTAATAAACTGCAAATCAATCCTTTGAAATTAAGAGACAAGATTAAAAATATAAAGAAAAAATATGATGTTGTTCTCATTGATTCTTCACCTGCATTAAATGAGGAAACTCTGGCGGTAATGCTTGCATCAGACAAACTTTTTGTTGTGACAACCCCGGATTATTCTAGTTTAAGCACAACCTTGAAAGCGGTGAAGTTGGCAAAGCAAAGAGGAGTTCCAATAAGTGGTTTAATTCTTAATAAAGTTTATAATAAAGATTTTGAATTATCTTTGGACAATATTGAGGAAACAGCAGAAGTTCCGGTTATGGCAGTAATCCCTTATGATGTTAATATGTTAAAATCTTTATCTAATTTTACGCCGTCTGTAACTTATAGGCCAAATTCTGAGGCAAGTGTGGAATATAAAAAACTTGCAGCAGTTTTAATCGGGGAAAAGTATTATCCTAAAAGGTTCAAAGATTTATTTAGAATTACCCCGAAGAGGCAAGAGATTAATAGAGAGATTTTTTATAAGAGGGTTTTTAGAGATTAATCAGGCTTTGGTGAATTCCTATAATCACCAAAGCAGATAGAATTATTTTCCTGTCAATATTATAAGCAATTATTCTAAACAACAATTCTTTTTTCTGGGTTGCAAAAGATTTGCTAAGAATACAACTTCCATACTTTCTTTTT
>JAUWPB010000033.1 GCA_030611805.1 Nanobdellota archaeon
TTATGCAGTCTGGCCTCATATGACGGTTTATCAAAATATATCTTATGCTTTAAAATTAAAAGGGATGTCTAAAAAAGAAATTGATAAAATTGTTAAAGAAGTTGCTGAGATGACTGACATATCTATATATCTTGAACGTTATCCGAATCAATTATCGGGTGGCCAAAGACAACGTGTTGCTGTAGCAAGAGCAGTTGCAGTTAAACCCAGGATTTTTTTAATGGATGAACCTCTCTCCAATCTTGATGCGATATTAAGGGTTTATATGCGAACAGAACTAAAAGAAATTCATAAAAAGACAAATGCAACAACAATTTTTGTAACCCATGACCAATCTGAAGCTATGAGTCTGGCTGATAGAATTGTAATTATGAAAGATGGGGAGATTGTTCAGACCGGAACAACTGATGATGTCTATCATAATTCCAAAAATATGTTTGTAGCAAATTTTATCGGTGCCCCTCCCACTAATTTTACAGAGGTTAGCATAACCATAAAAAATGGCAAATATAATCTGGTTAATCCTGATTTTAAAATTATCTTAAATGATAAAATGGCTCACCGGTTAAAAGATTATAATAATAGAAAAATGATAATCGGTGTCAGACCTGAAAATATAATGGTCGTTGACGAAAAGGATGCTATTATGTCAGTAAAGTGTTTGTTAGTTGAGCCTCAAGGGTCTCATCAAGTAATTATTTTCAAAATTAATGATAAAATAACAAAATTAGTTATTTCGGGTGAAACGAAAATCAAATCCGGAGACACATTCTTTATTAATTTTAAGCAGGAAAAAATATTATTTTTTGATTATGAAAGCCATAAAGGGATATAAAATTATTATACATAAGGAAGGATAGCATGAATATAGCGTTATGTGCTTCAAAAGCATTATGCCTCATCTGAACTTTTTCTGTTGAAACAAGAGTCAAACAATGCGGAAGCTTTCCTTGATTAAAAAGAGGCTCCTTACCCATTGTAAACTTGACAATTTTCTGCTGTGGAACTGTTTTTATAAAAGATTTTTGTCTCTTTTTACTTACTCTTGTATAAGGTACAACTTTCTTTTTAGAATATTCTGATGCTTTTCTTAATCCCGCCATTATTTATTCCTCCTTATTGGAACCACACAAACTCTTGGTGTATTACAAGGATTTAATTCTTTATGATATAATAAGTCATTTGCTATTTCTTTTCTAGTAAGACCAGAAATATATCTAATCCTAAATGTTGGAGTTTTTTCAATTCTAAGATAATAAAATACATTTTTGTCTAATTCATTCAATAAAATTTCACGTCCTTTTTTGTTTTTCATTTTTCTCACTAATATTATAAGAATATCGTTCATTTTTACTCCTTGTTTTTCATTAATTATTTTTGTTAGTTCATTCATTTTATTTCAACCCCTGTTGTAACTGCCTGACCCGGAAGACCTTTCTCAAAAATTGCTCTTACAACCCCCTTATTTCCATGAGCAGATGAAATTTTACCCTTGATTGTTTTCCCAGCAGGAGATTTCCATTCAACATCCTTGCCCGCAAACTTTTCAGCTTCTTTTCTTGTTGCAACTCCTTCTATCTCTATCAAAAAATGCCTTTCATGAATAGTCTTTCTTCCCCGCCTAAATTGAATAACTTTTGCTTTCATTCAAAATAACCTCCAAAATATTTTTGGATGAATGAAAATATTTTATTTGCTTTCATTTGGATTTTTTGTATTTAAATTGTATAATATTTTAAAAGTTGCTTTAAATATATTTCTCATTATCAGGACCACAAAGAAGATAATATTCTGTAAGTTCTTGTAATATTTGTGGAGTGTATTTACGGACTGTTTGATAAGCCATTTTTACAATTTCTTTGTCTATCTGTTCTTGATTAGTTTCTAAATCTAATGTTTTTAGCGCATGAACAAATCTTTGACATTCTAAACTATTGCATAATAAATCTCCTCTTCTTACCTTTCGCTCTCCTAATATATCTAAAAGGCGACTTCCATTACCACAAGCAGTTCTGAAATCCTTTTCTGTTTTGAATCTTTTTTTAGGAGTTGCTTGATATCGCTCTAATTCTCCAACCATCTGCAAAATTATTTTATGAACTTGTTTCATTCTATTTTTTCTCCTTATTATTCATTAATTCACATCTTTGATTATATTCTATTAAATCATTAATTAAAATTGCAGTATTTTTCCTTGCTTCATCAACCTTATGAAGATTTAATTTTCCCTTTTTAACATCAGCTCTTGCACTAACAAGATTTTTTAATGTTCTTAAAGATTGAGGAGGTAATTTTCCTTTTTTAACTATTTTTTTCTCAAATTCTTCAATAATCTTTTCCTGTGATTTATTTCCAAACATTGTTTTCAAAAGTTTAAAAGTATCCTGATATATTTGCTCTATTGTTTTTTCTCCTGTTCTTTTTTCAATTTGCTCTCTTAATTCTTTCAAACGTTTTAGATAAAGCTCCATATCTTTCAAAAGCTTATCAATTTCTTTTCCTGAAACTTCTTTAATTTTCTCATGCTCATATCCTTTATAATTTTTAATTGCAATTTCCTCTAATATATCTAAATATTTTTTTTCTAGCATTTTTTCTTTATCAAC
>JAUWPB010000012.1 GCA_030611805.1 Nanobdellota archaeon
ATAATAATAATAATAATAATAATAATAATAATAATAATAATAATAATAATAATAATAATAATAATAATAATAATAATAATAATAATAATGAAAAATTCAAAGTTATAAATTCAAAATTTGAAGATTATAAATTCAAAGAGAATTCTTTTAATAATGTGCTTCTCTTAGGCAGTTATAACCATATTCTAAATGTAAATTTGATTCTAAAAAAAATTAAAAAATATCTGAAAAAAGATGGTTTACTAATAATCAGTGATAGCGAACCATTCATAATATTAGAAGACAAAGAATTAGATAAATTGAAAAAAGAATTTGAACATTACAGAAATGCATCTTCAGGAGAAGTTGTGAAGAAATTAAGAGAATTGAATTTTAATGTAATAAAAGAAATTCCGGTTGTTAAAAATAGTTGTAATCAATGGTTAATTGTTGCAAAAAATGAAAAATGAAAAAAAGAATATTATTCATAAATCCAAACCTGTTGGTTAGCAAGACATTTATTGATTATCCTTATTTTATTAATTTAAACATGCTGCAGGCTGTCGCGTTCCTTAAAAAAGAATACTTTGTAGAGGTTATTGATGCTTTTTCTCAAAAAGATAGTGATGTAATAAAAAAAGGAGATGATCTTTTTTTTGGTTCAAAAATAGATATAAACAAAATTGTTAAATCAAAAGATTTTGATATTGCGATTATTCTTAATAGCCCTTTTTTGAAACTTTTTTCTTCAAAAGAAAATAAAGAAATTCAGAAGTTGGTGGATAATATAAAATCCAAAAAAAATAAACCAAAGATTATCCTCGCTGATTGTTATATTGGGGGGATGCACTATGTGGATTATAAACCAGAAAAAATAACTAAAAAATATCCTTTAATTGATGAAATTTGTAAGTTTGAATGTGAATCAAGATTAATACCAATCTTACAGGGAAAAAATATTGAAAAAGGAGCAAATGAATTTTTCAATAATTTAGATATGCTCCCATTTCCTCATTATGAATCTATTTCTATTCAAAATTATGCTGCTTTCTTAAGTAAAATTTCAGAAAAAGGTTTTTCTGATTTCTTTAAAATGAATAAAAAAACAATGCCGGTATTTACATCCAGGGGCTGTGTATATAATTGTATATTTTGCACGAGTAGATTAAATAAAAGAAATTATAGACAATATTCCTTGGATTATTTAAAAAAACATTTTTTATTACTTAAACATAAATATGGTATAAAAAAAATAATTATAATGGATGAATTAGCAAATCAAACCGAAAAAAGACTGGAAGATATTTTAAAATTATTAAATGAATTAGATTTAGACTATGAATTTCCTAATGGTTTGCGGGCAGATAATATCTCTGAAAATTCTTTATCCATGATTAAAAACAGAATTTCTTTATTATCAACATCTGCTGAATCCGGAAGCCAGCAGATTGTTAATGATGTAATCAAAAAAAATTTAGACTTAAATTCAATAAATCCTCTCGCAGAATCTTGTGCTAAAAAAAAAATCCCTTTAGCAATCCATTTTATGATTGGGTTGCCAGGAGAGAGTCACAAGGACATAAATAAAACCTTAGATTTTGCAGCAGAATTATCAGAAAATTATGGCGCAATTCCTCTTATTCAATTAGCAACACCCATTCCAAACTCTGAATTTTTTAATAAGTTAAAATTAGATGAATTGCAAGAACAAGATTTATTGGATAATTATGTTGAGTATTTTTCAAAAGGAAATAAATTCTCTAAAATATCCTCCAGGGATTTAGATTTATTTATACAAAATTTTAAGAAAAGAATAAAAAGTAAAAAACTTGAAAAAATAATAATTAATGTAACCTATGCTTGTAATAATCGTTGTGTGTTTTGTGCGATAGGAAATTGGAAGGATAAAAAACCCTCGTTAGAATTACAAAGACAAAGATTAAACAGAGCTTATTCTCAGGGAATAAAAATGGTGGACTTTGATGGGGGTGAGCCAACATTAGATAAAAATCTTATTCGCTTGATTAAGTATTCAAAAACTCTTGGATTCAAAAGCATTAATCTAATCACAAATGGGAGGTTATTATCAATTAGAAAAAACGCTGAGAAAATTGCAAGAAATGGAATTAATTCTATACTTTTTTCATTACATGGGTCAAATAAAAAAATACATGAGCAGATAACAAAAGCAGAAGGTAGTTTTGAACAAACTGTCGAGGGGATTAAAAATATTTTAGAAATAAATAAGCAAATCAAAAATCCTGTAGATGTTCAGGTAAATATTACTTTAACTAATAAGAATATATTTTATCTTGATGATTTTTTTAAAGTTATGAAAGATATGGGTATAAAAAAAGTTAATATTCAGTTTATTACTCCGTTTGGATTTGCCAAAAAGAAAGATTTGCCAGAAAAAAAAGATATATTAAAAATTTTACCAAAAGTATTAGATAGATATTCAAAAAAAATTAATATAAAAATAGTAAATTTGCCATTTTGTTATCTCAGGAGATATGAAAAATATCTTCTCAATGATGTTTTAAAATTAAAAAGAAATATGATTTTTATCGGAAAGGATGAACAAAATCTTGCAGAATTTCTTGCTTCAAAAAGATATAAAGATAAAGAATGTTCCTCTTGTACATGTAATATAATTTGCGGAGGGAAATGGAATTTTGATAATTAAGGATTTTTAATATTTATTAGAGTATCATATTCTATATCCTTTCCATATTCCATTACAATCTTTATTTTTTTTACAATCTAAACATATGGGGGGTTTCATTTTTTCATTCTCATTTTTATTCTCTAAATAGAGAAAATCTTTCAAACCCTTGACAACAACTTTTCTGTCATATTTAAAATCACTTTCATGCATATAATCTTCATATTCTTTCATTATGCATAATGGAACATCCATGAATTTTATATTTTGATTAAATTTTTTTGCAGTTGATACAGATTTTTTGACAATAGAATTCAAATTGTTTAAGGGAGGCAGAATATCTTGAAGTTTGCTTTCTGGGATGCCTACTGGGCTAACTAAGCTAAATAACATCAAGGAAGGTTTATATTTTGAAAGGAAACTTATAATTTGCGGGAGGTATTTATAATTCATTTTATTTATTACAGTATTTGTTGTGAATGTATGTCCTAAAGATTTAAAATTATTCATACCTGATACTAGTTGTTGAAAGCTCTCCGGGCTCCTTGTTAATTTATCGTGAATTTGTGCAATATGTCCATGAACAGAAAAAACTAAATTAATATTTGTTTTATAGAGCTTTTTTGCAAATTCCATGTTTTTGCACATTCGTCCATTTGTTACTACAGTTATATTAGTGTACTTTTTTATTTTTGCAAATTCAATTATTTTAAAAAAATCCTTAAGAATTGTGGGTTCCCCTCCCAGCAAAAATAATGTATCAACTTCTTCACTATTGTTAGATTTTAAGATATTTTTTATCTCTTCAAGTGAGATAACAGAAATACCTTTTTTTCTACATAAATTCCTTAAAGATTGATTTGAGCAAAATATACAGTTATTATTACAATCAAATCCAATTATTATCTCAAGATTATGTTCTTTCATTTGACAAACCTCTTAATATAAAATTCAGCAAATTTAATTGGATTTATTAATTTATCATTATCTAAATACAAATTATCCTCTTCGGTTTCAACACCCTTCTTAAGTTTGTCATTTTTTTCATGAAGTTCTTTACAAAAATTTTCTAAAAAACAATAATTACATCTTTCCGGATAACAAAATAATTCTTTTCCTCTTTTTGTCAAGGCTTTAAATTCATTTATTTTTGATTCAACTTCATTAACAAATTTAAAAGAATGTTGCATAAATTCCGGATAATCCTTGAAAAGTTCTAAATCAAATCTATTTGCCCATATTTCTATTCTGTTTTGTCTTGAAAATTCTAAAGCTTTCTTTAAGTATTGGATATTATTCTGGTGATTATAAAATAAGCAATCTTTGTTTTTCCACGCTTTTCCATAAGGCATTATCCTAAGCAGACCAATCCGTTTTATACCTAATTTATTAAAAAAAGAAATGGATTTTTTTAAATCTTTTAAATTACTTTTATTGACAACAATATTTATTTTTACATCTAAATTAGAATTCATACAATTTTTTATACCCCTTAAAGATTGTTCAAAACTTCCTTTAATGTTTGATAAATAGTCTTGAACTTTAGGTATATGAGAATGTATAGATATAGTTGCTTCATCAAGACCAGCGCTTATTGCTTTTCTGAGAAATTTATTGTATGCAAACATTCTGCCATTTGTGATCACTCTTATATATTCATACCCTGTGGATTTTGCATTTGAAATAATTTTAATAAAGTCTGGATGGATTGTTGGTTCTCCCCCACTCAAAACCAGAATTCTACATCCTGAATCAAATTGTTTTTTTAGAACATTATTAATAATATCTATTGGAAAGTGTTCTCTAATAAGTTCTTTTCTTGAGAAACAAAAAATACAATTACTATTACACTTTCCGGTAATTAAAATGTGGTTGGCCCTTTTGGGAACACCTTCTTTTATATCGGTTTGTGTGGTTATGTACATGTCCAAATTAGTTATTTCTTTATAGTTTTGATTAATCATTAGAGCTTGCATTTAAGTTTATTTTGTGAGAAGTAGATGGCACTATCTCAGAATCTCCAAATTTTTCATAATAATCTTTTCTCAGTCCTGCACATATATTATTTTTATCACATAAATTACATTTATCTAATTTAATTAAATCAGAAAAAGATTCGTTTTTTATGTTAAATGCAGATTTTAAATCAATTATAGTTATATCTTCCTTCCGCTCATTGAAATAATATTTCGCGTACTCCCCAAGCATACATGGGGGGATATGTAATACTTTAATGTCTTTTATATTTTTAGATTTCAGGATTTCTATTGAAGAAAAAAGTTCTTCCTTAAATAAAGAAAAAGAAGGTAATAAATCTCCATGATTTTCTTTTAATTCATTTGTGGAGATATACCAAAAATAAAAAGAGTTAATATTATGATTTAATAAAAAATTTGTAATTTTCAGTATGTTTTTATAGGAATGGACAGATATTAAAATATTCGCGGTTAATGAAAGTCTTGAATCTTTCAGATTCTCTAAAGCTTTTGTTAGATAGGAATAACTTTTACTAACCCCTGTAATTTTAAAGTAAGTTTCATCACCAAAACCAAATACAGAAAAAGAAATTGAATTTAGACCACAATTCTCCAGTTTTTTAACAAAAGGAAGATAAGATAGCATAAATAAATTTGTTTTTAATTCAATAAAATCATAACCAATCTCTTTTGCATATTTAATTAGAGAAAAAATATCCTTTCTTATTGTTGGTTCTCCTCCTGTAAATGTAATATTTTTATAACCTTTGTATATATAATCTCGAAGAATTGATTTAATCTTCTCTGTTGACATATTCATTTTATCATTTGTCAAGGCTGAATAGCAAAATATGCACGCGGCATTACAATTATGTCCAACACTTATTTCAATTTTTTTCATTAAATCCTCCTTTTACCCTTAGAATAATCTCCTTAGGATTTTTAAAAACAGGAAAAAGTTCTGAATCACCAAAAAGTTCAGAATATTCCATGCACACCCCTGCGCAGATGCAATTCAGATTGCATATTTTACAAATTTCTGCCTTGTGTCTTCTTTCTTTTCTTGGATCATGCAGTTCCATATATATATCCTCGCGTCCTTTTTCAATAAATATGCATCTGTAGCTTTCTTCTTTTATTATTTTTCTTGTTTCAGTTGAAAACTGCTCAAATTCATCCATATAACAAAGGGGGACCCTTTCAATTCTGAATGTTTTACCATTACTTTTCAATAATTTTACCGTTTTAGATAACTCTAATTCCATTTCAGTAAATTTAGCTATTATTTTTGTGTTGTCTCCTGCTTTACTTCTTAAGTTTTTATCAGATTCTCCTATGTCAAGATTGTTAAAAACATAATGATTGATTTGCGGGAATTTTTTGATTAAATAATTTATAAAATGTGAAAGGTATTTTACATTGACGGAATTTATTGTTGTATTCACATTCACAACTAATCCTTCTTCTAAACAATTTACAAACCCTTTAAGGGTTTTTTTAAGGTGCCCTTTTTTTTGTGTCAAAAAATCAGAATCGTTGTCTATATGGGAATGTATTGATATGTGAAGGTGTTCAAGACCCGCTTTTTTTAATTTTTTTACATAATTCAAATCTGAAAGATTGACGCCATTGGTAATTATTTTCGGTTTAAATCCTAATTTTTTTGCAAGAACTATTGCTTCAATCAAAATTAAACTTTCAGTTGGTTCCCCCCCGCTAAAAACTATTTCGTTAATTTTTTTATTTTTATAAAAATGCAAACGCTTTTCCAATTCATGAATATCAATTTCTTTGTCAAAAGCAGGGTTGGAACAAAAAATACAGTCATTATTACATTTTCTTGTTATCTGCATATAGGCAGACTTTCTTTGATTTGGTTTCAGATTGTTTTTCATTTTAGTATAGGTTTTAATTCTTTAAAGCCATATAACATAATATATTTTTGGAAAATACCTTCACATTGTTCATTAAAAATACATTTTTTACATCTTAAGCTTTTTACTTTTTTATGTCCGATGTAATCTTTGGTTAGGTTTATAATATCAATGCCAGAATCTTTATTTATGTATTGTGCTTTTATGATTTTCTCATTATTTTTGACAATAAACTTATGATATTTTTTATCAATAAAACAGTAAGGAATATTTTTTATTGAAGAATTGTTTGTTTTCTCAAGTGTATCATAAAGATAAGGTAAAATATATTTAATTTGAGGGACAATTGAGGCATATTCTTCATAATTATTTGAGGGAGGAACCAGAGAAAAGGTGCAATAGTCAATATTGTTTTGCAATAACTTAGCATAATTTTGCCTTGTTACTATAATCTCTTTTTGTATTTCCACTTCAGAATTAAATAATTTATTAAATTTATTAATATCTTCTTGGGATAAGTTGTTATTTGTGGGAATTATTATCTTATAATTTTTTGATTTTTTGATTTTTTTAGATAATTCTTCTACGTCTTTTTCATTCACAAGAATTATTTTTTTATCAAATTTTAAAAGTTTATTTTTAAACAAAACAAATTTACAGAATGAAGATAGGCAGCACAAAGAACATCTTTCGCCATGACATTTAAGTGGCTTATTTTTTGACAGACTATCTTGGAAATCTTTTTTTCTGCCATTTACCTCATCAAATAATTTATAAGGATCCTGAATAAGATTCTCATTACCTTCCAGATATTTTGGAGGAAATCTGTTTGTCCACAACACAGCTTCTGATTTTTTGGCAATCTCAAAACCTTCATTGATATATTTCAAATTATCTTCAATGTTATAAAACAAAATTTCTCTGTTATTTATTGCATTTCCAAAAGGCATTATTTGCAAAATATCAAATTCTCTTATTCCCAATTCTAAAAGAAAACGGATTATTTCAGGAAAATATTTAACATTCTTTTTATTTAATACAATATCAACATTTACAATCAAGTTATAATTATTTAATGCATTTTTGATGCCCTGAACTGTTTGCTCAAAACTTCCTTTAACGCTTGTTAGTGAGTCATGGAGTTCTTTTGTGTGGCCGTGAATAGAAAAAGTTATTTCATTAAGTCCGAATTTTATAGATTTATTTAAAAACTTTTTATAATAAAACATTCTTCCATTTGTTATAACCTGAATTTTTTTATAGCCTTTTTCTTTGCCTAATTTTATTATCTCTATAAAATCAGGATGGACAGTTGGGTCTCCTCCGCTTAGGATTAAACGAGTACATCCTTCTGCGAGTCCGGAATCAAATTCTTTTTTTATTTGAGATAAAGATTTATGAAATTTATTTTTAATATCTCCATCCAGACAAAAAATACATTTATTGTTGCATTTGGTGGTTATCCCGACCCATTTACGTTTTTCAAAAATAGCACTTTTCTTAATGAAATTTTCAACATTAATATTTTCCCTCCTTAGTTCATAAAGTAAATTATCCACATATTTTTTTGTTTCCCCACACCCATCAGAACAAGGAATATAAGGTATTAGTTTTGATTTTACTGCTTTTTTATTTACATCATAAGCATCTATACAACATTTAGGATAACCTAATAATTTTCCAAACTCATAACCTTTTTTTGATATATCATACATCTTACCTTTTTTAGCAATATTTTTATCCAAAGAAATGTATGTCAGCATCGAATCTGGAAGTCTGTCTTTTGGTGTTTTTTTAGAATATTTTGAGCGCTCTTTTAAGAAGTCGGTGTAAGATATAGAATCCACAAACAAACCCTTTTTTTCACAAGCATCCTTAAACTCTAAAAACAATTTTATTGGTATCTCAAGATGGGACAAAGGTTTTAGTTTTTTTAAAACAGGAAATATTTCAGTATAATAATTATTAAATTCTGTGAGTTTCATTTTATATTCACAAATTCTTTATCCCCCCTTTTTTCAGGATATTCTTTCCAAGGTCCTTCACATGCCAAATCATATTTACATTTTTTACATTGAGAAAACTTAGATTTTCCACTAATCTTTCTTTGTTTTGCAAAACTATCAGTATTCTGGTATTTTTTTCCTCTTATTTCTGTTGCAGGCATTATTCTCTCAGAAATACATTGTTCATATCCTTGCATAAAACAGTAAGGAATAGCTTCTGCCATGGCGCTTTTTCCTGCATCAATCCCTATTTGCAAAGCTTTGTGCACATAAGGTGCTACCAAGGACATAATTGGGACTATATTATCAAAGTTTTTTCCTGCATTTCCCATAGGATGTACAAAGGCTAACTGAAACTGATCAACATTAAGATTTATCAGAAGTTTTGCAATTTCAGGACAATTTTGATAGTTTGATTTGACTATTACTGTATTTGTTAAAATATAAGCCCCTAATGATTTTAAGTTCTTTATGCCTTTTATTGTTTGATTAAAACTTCCTTCAGTTTTTGTTAGGTAATCATGTTGTTCCTTGCAATAACCATGTATTGCCGGAGAGAATTCCGTTGCCCCTGCTTTAATGGTTTTCCTACAAAATTCCATAGAAGAAAACATCCTTCCATTTGTTTGTATTTGAATTGTTTTATAACCCAAATTTTTTGCCAATTTTACTAATTCAAAAAAATCTTTTCTAATTGTAACTTCACCCCCGGTTAAAACAACTCCAGAACATCTTTTTCTTGACTCAATTAAATCTTTTTTAAGTTCATTAAAACTTCTATTACCTTTACATTTATTATCTGCTTGAACACAAAACCTACAGTTATTATTGCAGATAAATCCTGTCTTAAGGTCTACCCTTTTATAACACTCCTTCATTTTTGATAAATAAATGGAATATGTAAAGTTTTTAAAGATATAGTTCTAACTATACTATGAAAATGAAATTAAAGAAAAGAGGGGTTCGTCAAAAAAAAGTTATTTGTTTAATTTTTATTTTGTTATGGACATTTCCTCTTATAAGCTCCGGAGAAATAAAAGTTTGGGGGTGTGTAGGATCTCCTGCAAGTTGTTCAGAATTAACAAGCAATGTTTGCAGTTGTTCTTCAACAAGTGGGATAACGACATGTAAATTAACAGGATTTACTTCCACAAATTATTGTGGTGAAGAAGGAAATTATTATATTAAATCTTCTTCTACCTGTATAGGTTCTATTTATTCTACCCCCCAATATATATTTACTTTTAGTATAGACGGAGATAATGACTTATATGAATGTGAATGTTTAGGTTTAAACTGGATAGGAACATCTTGTTGCGGCAATGATGTTTTTGAGTATTATAATGGTGCTGGAAGTTGTGATGGAACTGAAGCTTGTTGTACTTCTGCCTCCCAGTTTGTTAAAGATAATGATTGTGTGAATATCTGCGCAGAAATTATGGAAGCTTCTTGGGTAGGTTTTTCAGGGCAACCGATTTTTAAAACAGGGGTTGGAGCGACACTAAATCTTCTTGCAGAAACAGAGTATTTTGAAGATAAGAATGTGAATTTTATAATATATAATGAAAATAATGAAGCTATTGATTTTATAAATGATGTAGACCAAGTAGATGAAACAAAAATTGTAACATGGAAAATTCCCAGAGTAGGTGCATATTATTTTAAGGTAGAATCAAGTGATGGTTCAACAAATATTCTTACATCAAACACCCTTTTTGTGGAAGATGATGAATTTAATCTTCCCCCTTTTGCAAATATTTTTTCCCCTGTTTCTGAATCAATTTTTATGAAAGATGAATTTATTATTTTTAGTGCTAATGGCAGTTATGACCAAGATGATTTTATTGTATCCACTATTTGGGATGTAGATGATGATAAAACTTCAGAGGAATGGGAGTTTCAAGAAAGTTATTCTATAAAAGGTGTAAAAAAAATAAAATTAAAAGTTATTGGGGGAGAGGCTTCAGAAGGTAGAGAAAGAGAAGCATGGGATTTTGCAGATATATTAATTTGTGATGGTCCAGGGATATATGTTTTTACAAATATTTCTTATCCTTTTGATGGAGAATTAATTAATCAAAATAGTATAGAGTTTCAATCAGAAGGGAGTTATGCAATGAATTGTTCTGATGAGGTTTGTGGGGATTGTGTAGATGTAGATATTGATTTTTTTAAATGGACTCTTTTTAAAGATACAATAAATAGTCCAGAGATAACCTCCTCTGAATTTAGATGGAAGATTACTAATTTAGTTAATCTTGGAGAGTATATAATAAGATTGACTGTTGGAAAAGATGATGTTTTTGACACCAGAGAAAAAGAATTTAAGGTTTATTATGACTATTCATATTCTACTTTAGAGTGTGTTGAACCTGACAGGGTGATTTGGAGAAACCTTACAGATAATAGTCTGGTTAGTTCATTAAATAATTGTGAACAAGAAAATTTGGGGACTTGTTGTCCAGAAGATTATGAGTGTGTTAATGATATTTGTGTAGCAAATGATTATCTTGACTATTTTTCATGTTTAGATTATACTGTCGAAGAGCAATGCAATAATTTTAATTTAGTCGTGGCTGAAACAAGTATAAGCAATATAAGAGAAGATGGAAAAACCTGCCCAGAAGTAATAGATTTTATTGATGGATGTTTGTATTCCCTTGAAAATTGCAGATGTGAGTGGGATTCTGAAAATGCTTTATGTATTTCGGGAGTAGACATTGTTTCTTCTGCTTGTGATAAAAGCGCCCCTGCAGAAATAGGAACATGTTATTATACTGAAAATACTGATGATGATTGTGATGACGGATTTTTAACCTATGCATGGGAATCTTTTTGGCAGTGGTCGGTTCTTAATCCTTCTCAAGAAGATCCTTTAAATGAAGAATCAAATTGTGTTGATGGAAGTAACAGCATTGCATGTCCCTCACAAATCCAGCTTCCGTTCTTTACTGTAGGAACTCTTCTTGCAACAATAATTGTTTTAGGAGTAATTTATTGGGCATGGGGTTTAAAGAAAAAGAAAACCAAAAAAAGAAAAAAATTAAGAAGTTGAGAGATTTAAGAAAAATTTAATGGTTGCGATAAGTTTAAAAATAATATTCCTTTAGTTTAATCATGATTGTTAATATTAAAAAGAGGTTTGCTTATGCTATTATTGGACTGCTGGTTTTAGCTGTCGGGGTTTTTGTTGTTAATGCTTTTGGGACTTCCAATCCTTCTGTGATGGGGCATAGTGCAGGGGAAATAGATTGGAGTGAATTTATTCCTCAACTAAATACAGAATCAATTAACTTGGGAGGGGAACTAAGAAGCAGTTGGCCTGTTGATACAAATGCAAATACACAATGTTCTGGAACTTATACTTATTTAAGCGGAGATGGAGCATGCAGAGATGTTAGGACAGATGGAGATGCTTATGATACTGACACAAACACATGGAGACCAGCCCAGACATTATCTGTTTCCGGACAGACTTTATCAATAAGCAGTGGTAATTCAGTGAGTTTGCCGGGTGGGGTAAGTGCTGGGATAATTATATATTATTGTCCGATTGTCGGTACTTGTGGGGGTACCTGCGATGGCAGTTTATCTACTTCTGCAACCTGTTCTTGGGGCCGTTGGTCAGATAGTTACTCATGTTCTCCTTGGAGCTCCTATGATTGTACAGCTGTTGGGCACCTGATATCGCTGTAGAGCATAGAGAAAATAGTGCTAAGTTTATTTTAACAAAAAACAATAAGCCAACTTTCTATTTTAACCATAAAAAATAGCATCAATTCTTTTTCCTTTTAAAAAATGCTGTCAGAAACTTTTTCTAAAAAATAAATTAAAACAAACAATCATTATTAATGGGTTGGTGTGCTTCAACTGGCTTCGCAGATTAGTTATTTCAATGGCGGTGACTCCACCGTATCTGATGAATTTTTAAACTCTAAAAGTAAAAACTTTTTTATTTTTTTAACAAACATTTATAAATAATATTTTATTATATAAAACATCATGGTGCGAAAAAAAATAGGTGTGTTCACAGGATTTTTATTATTGATTTTATTACTGGGAGTTGTCTCTGCTGAAACCTGCAGCATCCAAAGTTCTTGCGGTTCAGATTATACTGTGATGAAATTGTCCGGGGCAACAAATGCACATGGTGAATTATGGGACCAAACTAATTATGATCAATATTTATGCTGTGATTTTATCGGGACACATATTTGCGACGGAGCAAACAAAATTTTAGGATTATCTTCTGCAACAAATGCTCATGCTGAAATCCCAAGTTTAGATAATTATGGAACAGATGTTTGTTTTAAAGATTTAGAATGTGTAAGTGCGAGTGGCAGTTGTCCAAGCGGGTATAACATTCCAATGTTATCTCTATACTCAAACACTAATGCACATATTGGGAGTTTTGAAACTTATTCTACAAAAGTTTGCTGCAAATATCCAGAGTGTGCATTTACTTTAGCTTCGTGGAGTCGCACTGAAGTTGTTGAAGGCACAACAGTATCTTTAAATCTTCAAGGGACAAATTGCGACGGAGAAACTCTTTCGTTTGAAATATGGGAAGATGATTTAGTTGGGGATGACTCTGTGAATATTAATCCTGTTAATGTTGTATTTAGTGGAAATAGTGCAACAGGCACATGGACTGCAGAATGGCAAAGTGATTTTGGTAGTGACCCTGAATATTATTTTGTTGCAACAATTATTAGCACAGGAGACCGTATTGAAAGTAAGGATATTAGTCCGCTATTAACTATAACACAAACAGGAGAGCAGATAGTTAATTGTACAGATATCTCTCTTTGTATGCATTATACAAATGAAACAACATGTGAAAATGATGATTGCGAAGTATCTGTTGGAGCAGAAATACTTGGTGTAAATTGTAATGATCCTGAAATAAATTGTAAATGTGCTTGGGATGAGGAAGAAGGTGTATGCACTTTTAGTTGGAGTGTAGGTGTTTGTGGTGATGGAATTATTAATCGTGGAGAAACTTGTGATGGAACTGAGTTTGGGGCAATAACAGGGTGTTCTGATTTTGATGAATTTACCGGAGGCACTTTATCTTGTTTAGATTGTAATATTGACACTTCACAATGTATTGGAGGCACAGAAGGAATTTGTGGAAATGGGGTTGTGAATATTGGAGAAACTTGTGATGGAAATCCTCCTGGAGATTATGATTGGGGACTAATAATAACGGGGTGTTCTAACTTTGATGCATTTACTGGAGATAATTTGGTTTGTGATTATAATTGCTTGTTTGATACAATTGGTTGTACTGGAGGCACTGCTGATAATTCTCCTCTGTCTATAGGAACATGTTATTATACTGAAAATACTGATGATGATTGCGATGACGGATTTTTAACTTATTCATGGATAAGTAACTGGATATGGGATATAGATAATATTTTTGGTAGTAATCCTGATGGGGCTGATTATGTAGAAGAGCCAGTTGGTGGAGGAGAATGGCATTATGATCCTCAGAGACAATATGAGAAATGTGTTGATGGTAGCAATACTCTTACATGTCCGGCACAAATTCAGCTTCCGTTCTTTACTGTAGGAACTCTTCTTGCAACAATAATTGTTTTAGGAGTAATTTATTGGGCATGGGGTTTAAAGAAAAAGAAACCACAAAAAAAGAAAACCAAAAAAAGAAAAAAATGAAAGTGGTTTTAAATATTGAAAAGAGATATGATTATTTAATTATAGGGTTACTGGTTTTAACTGTTAGGGTTTTTATTTAATTAGCAAGGATACTACTAGCTTTAGCTAGTAGGGAAATTGCGTTCCTTAATTTAGTTCTTTGTTTTGTATTTCTTTGCATTTTGTTTTGTTCGTTTAAGACGGAAGGAAACCGCACACTTTAGTGTGCAGAGGACGTCATTTTAGAAAAAAGTTGTTAAGTTGAAATTAAATCCTTATTTTTTATCACCAAAATTTTTATCATAACTTAATCATTTAATTTTTTAAATTAAAATTCCCTTTATTCTTCTGACACCAGCACTTGATGAACTTTCTTTTTTTATTTTAAATTTCCCCAGTTCTTTTGTATTTTGGATATGAGGACCAGCACAAATTTCTTTTGAGAAATCCTCTACACTGTAAACAGAAACTCTTCCATTGTATTTTTCATCAAATATTCCGATGGCGCCTTTTTTCTTTGCCTGCTCTAAAGACATTTCTTCTCTTACAACTTTACAGGATTTTTGTATTTGAACATTAACTAAATCCTCAACTTTTTTCAATTCTTCTTTTGTTAATTTCCTTGAAAAAGAAAAATCCAGTCTCAATCTTTCAGGGGTGATATTGCTCCCTTTTTGAATTATACTATCATTTTTTAGAACTTTTTTCAAAGCGGCTAAAAGCAAGTGGGTTGCAGTGTGGAGTTTTGTGGTCCCTTCTGAACTGTCTGCCAACCCTGATTTAAATTTTCCCACCGAAGCTGTTCTTGAAAGTTTTTGATGTTTTTTAAATTCTTTTTCAAATTCTTTTTCATCAACTTTAATATTTTTTTCTTTTGCTAATTCAATTGTCATTTCAAGAGGAAACCCATATGATTGATAAAGTAAGAAAGCTTCCTCTCCAGAAATTTCTTTTTTATTCCTGCTGATTTTATTAAATTTACTCAAACCTTTTTCTAAAGTTAAATTGAAATTTTCTTCTTCTTTTTCTAACTCTTGTAAAATCTGTTTTTTATTTTTTTGTAATTCAGAGTAATCGTCATAAATTGAAAAAACTGGTTCTGCGATTTTTGAAGTAAAATTTTGTATTCCTAATTCTCTTCCATATCTTATCAATCTTCTGATTAATCTTCTTAAAACATATCCTTGTTCTGCATTACTTGGAGAAACACTGTCAGCAATTATAAAAACAGCCGCTTTAATATGGTCTGCAATTATTCTCATTGCTTTTTTATTTTCACTATATTTTTTCCCAGATAATTTTTCAATCTTTTCAATTATTGGTTTAAATGTTTCTGTAAGATAATCATCTTCTAAGCCATTTAAGATAGCAATTGTTCTTTCTACACCCATGCCTGTATCAACATTCTTTTGTTTGGATAAATTATAATTCCCTTTATTCTCCTTAACATATTCCATCAAAACATCATTCCAAATTTCCACCCAATTTTCATCATCTGAATCAAATTCTTTTGGAGCAGGAACGTCTTTCAATTTCCAATAAAATATTTCAGTAGAAGGTCCACAAGGTCCTGTTTGACCTGCAGGCCCCCAAAAATTATCTTCCTTAGGTAAAAAAACAATCCTCTCTTTTATTATTCCCAAGGATATCCATATCTTTGCTGATTCTTCGTCACGAGGCGAATTTCTATTCCCTTTAAAACAGGTTACTGCTAATCTTTCCTTTGGAATTTTGAGATTTTTTGTTAGAAATTCAAAACTCATTTCAATTGCACCTTTTTTGAAATAATCTCCTAAACTCCAGTTTCCCAACATCTCAAAAAATGTATGATGAGTTGTATCTCCAACTTCTTCTATGTCTTTAGTTCTTATGCATTTTTGATTGTTCACTAATTTTTTTCCAAGAGGATGGGGTTGCCCTAAAAGAAAAGGGACTAATTGTTGCATACCAGCTGTATTAAACAAAACAGTTGGGTCATTTTCCGGAACAAGAGACACATTGGGAATCTCTTTATGAGATTTACTTTTAAAAAATTCCAAATATTTTTTTATTAATTTTTTACGTGTCCAATTCATTCTTAACTATATTCATTACAGTTTAAAAATATTTATAAGAAAGAGTTTATGACTATCTTGCAAGAGATTTTAATTTCTCCTGAATTTCCTGAAGCTGATATTCCAGACCATCATATTGTATTTTTTTTATTTTTCCTGCTTTTTTAATTTCTTCATCTTTTTTTAACATTTCCGGGATTTCTAATTTAGGAAGTGTTGTCTGCAGTTTTTTCATATTTGTAATTGTTCCTTTTATTTTTCTGTGTAATTTTGATTTTAGTTTTAATTCTTCTAATCTAAGAGAACGATATTCTTTTATTGTCTTTGTAATTTTTAACAAAGTTATCTCTGAAGAAAGAACATCTTTTTTTGATTGAAGTGCCTCCTCATATTCAAGTTTAACATGAATTAAATTTTTCATTTTATGGAAATTTTATTTAGATTTTTATTCTACCCGAGAAAAGATATTATTATCCACTTTTTCAATTTGTTTTTTTATTATTTGTATCTCTTCTTCCCAAAATTCTAATTGCTTTTCTTCCTCTTCTTTTATTCTTTTTATATCATTGAGCATTTTTTCCATGTCAGAAATTTTTTCTTTTGTTTTTTCAAATACTTCCAAACTTTCTTCAAATTTATCGATTCTTATAAAAATAGGTTCTACTTCTTTTACTTTTCTTACTGCTCCTTTAAATTCTTCTGGAATTTTTCTCTCTTTTTTTTCTAAAGGAAAATCTTTTGTTAATGATTTTTTTAGAGGTTTTTGCATCATTTGCATTTCATCACCTTGTGCAAATTCATTTGCGTCAAAAACCTCTTCCTCTTTTTTCCCAGTCACAGCCTCTTTAATAGCATTTTGAGAAAATTTTTCGCCAAAAGAATTATTTGGAAAACTCGGCAATTGATAAACTGGTTTTGTCAAATCTTGCACGGTTTCTTTTTTTATTTTAGGAAGCTCTGGAAGTTTTGGAAGTTCAGGTAATAAAGGAACTTCTTGCTTTTCGCTTTTTTCCTCTTTTTTATTAAACCACCCCATTTTTTATATTAATGAATATATATTTTGTAATATATATAAAATACAATATGGGTTTAAAAACTTTTATTTTTTAACAATAAAGCCAAAACCCTCGCTAAATTCCCTAAATAATAATCTGGGAGAAAAATATCTTTTTAAAATTTTGATTACTCCTTCAAATCCGCATAGTATTTTAAGCGAAAGGTTTTTATTTGAATTATATCTAATATTTAGATGCTAAGAAAATTTCTTAAAGAAGTTGTTGTCATTGTCGTCGGAAAACAAGCAGAGGAAATAGCTGATTTGCTTAATAGTAAAAGATACATAAATGAATTTTTAATTGCAAAAAAACTTGAAATTACAATTAATCAAACAAGAAATATTCTTTATAAGATTTCAGATCATGGATTGGTTTCTTCTATAAGAAAAAAAGATAAAAGAAAGGGGTGGTATACTTATTTTTGGAAAATTGAAATCCTCAAGTCTTTAGAATTTTTAAGAAATATTTTGATGAAAAAAATAGATCAAATAAATTATCAGATAAAAAGCAGAGAAACAAAAGAGTTTTATATTTGTGAGAGATGTAATATAGAGTTTAATGAGGAAAATGCCCTGCTCCATAATTTTACATGTAATGAGTGTGGAGATATTTTTGTTATAAGAGATAATACCAAATTGTTAAGAGAATTTAAAAGAAAATTAGACAAATTGAGCAAGGAGTTAGAATTTGTTAATACTGAAATTGAGAAAGAAAAAGAAAAAATAGAAAAAAGTAAGCTTAAAGAAATTAAGAAAAAAGAAAAGGAAAAGCAAAAAGCAAAGAAGAAAGTTTCTAAGAAAAAGATAATAAAAAAGAAAGTTGTTAAAAAGGAGACAAAGAAAAAACCAACAAAAAAAGCAAAGGAAAAATCTAAAAAGAAAAAAGTTATCAAGAAAAAAACCAAAAAGAAAGTTGTTAAAAAAAAGGTTAAAAATAAGAAATTGAAGATTCCTCAAACAAAAAAGAAAACAAAGAGTTCTAAGAAAAAATAAAATGGCAGGAGTTTATAGAATTTATCCAAAACAAAAGAGAAGTTTTTTTAGTGGTTTTAGTATAACTACAAATTTGATTTTAATTAACGTTGTGCTTTTTATTTTGTTGAAGATTTTATTTCCCGATCAGATAGTTAATATCGGTGGAAAACTGGTTAGAACATTTCATCCTTTTATTTTAGATAATGTTGCTGTTTCCTTAGAGAATATTTTGGAATTAAGATTATGGACTTTTTTAACAAGTATGTTTATGCATGGAGGGTTTTTTCATCTTTTTGTGAATATGCTTTCTTTATTTTTTATTGGTGGATTAATTGAAAAAATTTTGGGTGCTAAAAGATTTTTATGGTTTTATTTAATCTCTGGGTTATTTGCAGGATGCTTATATATCTTAGTAGAATTTTTATCTCCTTCTAATCTTCCTGCTGTTGGAGCGTCAGGAGCTTTGTTTGGATTAGTCGGGTTGCTGGTATTATTGACGCCAAATCTTCCTGTTTATGTGATGTTTATTCCAATTCCAATAAAAATGAAATATGCAGGCCCGGGAATCTTAATTGTTTTGTGGTTAATATCTGTTACAGCGAATGTTGGAATCGGAAATACTGCTCATCTTGGAGGATTAATCGCAGGACTGGTTTATGGTTTTTATCTTAAAAATAAATTTCCTAATAAGTTAAGGAACATAAGCAGGGTTTTTAGTTAAGATGAAACTAATAAATTTAATATCTCGGATAAATAGATTATTTCCAAGACCTCCAGTACATACAGAACAAGAAAGAAAAGCCAGAGAAAGGAGAATTATTTTGAGATATGCTCGAGGACAACCATCTTTATATTTAGGAAGGTATATTTTGACTGAAGATATAGAAAAAAGAAAAGCTAAACTTGGTATATATAATTTTTTAACATGAAAAAAAAGAAAAAAGGATTTAATTTAAGAGATGAATATTCAAAGAGTTGGGATTATCTTAAAGAGTCAAAAAATTTTATTTATGCAATTATTGCAATTTTTTTTATTTTTGTTTTAATTGGTTTTTTTCTTCCTGCTTCTGCTTCGATTACAGAACAAATATTAAAATTTATTCAGGAACTTTTAGAAAAAACTGAAAACATGTCTCAGGGAGAACTGGTTAAATTTATCTTTCTTAATAATCTCCAGAGCAGTTTTTTTTCAATGGTATTCGGAGTCTTGTTAGGGGTCTTCCCGATGATTGCAGCGATTACCAATGGTTATGTATTAGGATTTGTCGCTTCAATGAGTGTTGAATTTGGAGGAGGTGTAATTTTACTGAGACTTTTACCTCATGGTATTTTTGAATTACCTGCAATTTTTATTTCACTTGGTTTGGGCTTAAAGTTAGGCATGTTTATTTTCCAGAAGAAAAAATTTGAATCTCTTCAAAAATATTTGTGGAACTCATTAAGAGTCTTTTTTTTCATAGTTTTACCGCTTTTAATTATTGCAGCAATTATAGAAGGAAGCCTTATTTTTCTGTTTGAGTAAATTTTATATACTTCCTTGTCCTGATATTTTTATTAAATTAAATAAAGGAGGTTAAAATGAAAAGAATAAGTTCTGTTTTAGTAGTTCTTTTAGGTCTAATTTTGTTACTGCCTTTAGTTGGTGTAACTCAATTTGGGACATTAATTGAAGGGATGTTTGGTTGGGCAACAGCAATTTTTGTGTTAGTTATTGGAGCAATAGAAATCTTTAAAGCTTTTAAGGAATAATTTCCTTGCCTTTTTTTTCTTTTTCTTATTTTTTTAATTTGCAGTGGATACTTTAAGCAACTTTGTAAAACAAAAAAAGTTCTCTTTAGAAAAAAGCCAATTAGTTTATTCTTTCAAATCGCTGATTCCAAGCATAATAAAAAGTAAACCTATCATCAAAACAAACCAAAAAAGCCCTCCTTGAAGGAAGATCCATCCTGCCTGCAATAAATTTACACTCTTCCCAAAAATAGTCCAAGCTTGCGACGAAGAGGCCCATGCAGTTAAGATTACTCCGTTTATGAGAATCAATCCAATTAAAAGTTCAAGCCATTTATTCATTGTGATATTATCTGTTGTTTTTCATTTAAAAAGATTTTTGTTGTGGAATATATCTTACGAAATACTTAAAAATCCATTTATTTTTAAAAAAATATGAACTTGCAGAGATTTAGGGAAATATTGGCAATACCAATCTGATAATTCTAGTTTTACTCTTGTTAAAATTTTAAATTAAAATGAAAAAAGTTAAAGATTTTCTATGGAAACCTGATATGACTGTTGAAGAATTGGTCGACTCATTTGGAAATCTCGGGTATCAGGCAATAGAATTGAACGAAGCAACAAAAGTTGTTTTAAAAATGAAACGAGCCAATGTAAAAATTTTCCTGACATTCACTTCCAATATGGTAACATCCGGACTTCGGGGACTTTTCGCGCAACTATGCAAACTAAAAATTCCAAACATTTTGGTAACAACCTCAGGAGCAATTGAAGAAGATATTATGAAATCTTTCGGAGAGAATTTTGAAATTTCAAACTTTCATGCTGACGACACCGCTCTCCACGAACGAGGTGAAAACCGGGTTGGTAATCTGATAATACGAAATGAATCCTATATGAAATTTGAAGATAAAATGAACGAATTTCTGACAAAAATTTATGCAGCAAAAAAACGACTTCCCGTTTCAGAATTGCTCCACGAGATTGGTTTGCTAATTAAAGATGAAAACTCTATATTGCATCAAGCCGCGAAAAACAATATCCCAATTTATTGCCCCGGAATTGCAGACTCATCTTTTGGCTTCCAGCTCTTTATGTTTCAGCAAAAAAACCCAGATTTTATAGTAGACACGATTAAAGACATGGAACGAATTATAACCGACCTTTCATTCGACGACAAAAAAGGATTAATCTCACTCGGCGGTTCAATCTCAAAACACTATGCAGTTTTTGCAGCTCTAATTTCAGGAGGTTTTGACTATGCAGTTTACATGACAACATCTCACGCGTCTTCAGGCTCAATGTCAGGCGCAACAACGCAGGAAGCAAAATCATGGGGGAAACTAAAAGACGACGCAGAAGCAGCAACTGTCAACGGAGATGTTTGCATCACCTTTCCCTTAATGATAACAAATGTTTTAGATAAATTGAAAAAAGAAGGGCTGTTAGGAAAATGAAGCCCAACTTCATCCTCTCAAAATCTAAACTATTAGAACAGGTGAAAATCTTAGAAGATTTGGGATTAAAAATTTCTTACTCTTATAAAACAAATCGCGAAGTCGGAAATTTACTGCAAGAATTGTCCCCCTTGGTCAACTTTTCAATCCACGCAAAAGACGAAATAGAAATGATAAAAGATAAATCGAAAGTTTCATTTTTCACGCAAGCTGAATCAATTGAAGAACTAAAGCAAATTCTCAAAACTGGAATCAAAACCTTTGTCGTTGATAATGAAATAGATTTAGCGAGGATTTTAAATGTGATGGATAGTGTGCTAACACCACGGGCGTACCCCGAAAAATCTTCTACGAAGATTTTTACAAGGGGCATAAATCTTTCACTAAGAATGAAATTTCAGGAACACCGAATCGGAACCGGAAAATATTTTGTCTATGGAATGCCCTCAAAAAAAATCAATGAAATAATTTCAGAAATAAAAGATAATCCTCTAATAGACAAACTGGGAATTCATATTCATAGAAAATCTCAGAATACATCTGAATGGGAAATTAAAGAAGAGTTGGAAGATTCCCTGACAAAAGAATCCCTAAAAAGAATTGATATGTTAAATCTTGGCGGAGGTTTGCCGACTAAATATCGAAGTTATACATCAAAAATCCTGCCCTATATTTTTCAAAAATTAACAAACGCAAAAGAATTCCTTGATAAATATAATATCCAAACAATAATAGAGCCAGGACGTTTCCTCGCTGCTCCTTGCATAAAACTCCGGACTAAAATAATTCAGGTTCAAAATAATAATCTGGTTATCAACACAACAATCTATAATTGCGCATTAGACAATGTATTAACCGGAACAAAAATGCTTATAGAAACAGAACAGGATGAAAACAGCGACGGACAATATTATTTAATAAAAGGAAACTCTCCGACAAGGGATGATATTTTTAGATACAAAGTAAAATTAAATAACCCAAAAGTCGGCGACACAATCACATTCCTAAACGCCGGCGCCTACAACTACACAACTGATTTTTTTGGCTATAAAAAATTAAAGACAGAAGTTGTAGAAGATTTTTAAACAAGCTTTACTTTTTATTAAAATGCTAACAAAAAAACAAATTACTGAAATTCGAGAGCATCTGGAAAAAGCTCAAAACCCTGTTTTCTTTTTTGATAATGATGGCGACGGGCTTTGCTCGTTTCTTTTATTGCAGAGATATATTCAAAGAGGAAAAGGCGTAGTGATAAAATCATTTCCTGCATTAAAAACTGATTATTTTAGGAGAGTTAATGAGTTAAATGCAGATTATATTTTTATTTTAGACAAGCCAGAAGTTTCTGAAGAATTTTTTAAAGAAGTTGAGCAGGTTAATATTCCTGTTGTCTGGATAGACCACCATGAGATTGATACAAAAAATATCCCGGAATTTGTTAATTATTATAATCCTGTTTTTAATAAATCCAAAACCAACGAGCCTGTTACAGCCCTCTGTTATCAGATAACTAACAAGAAAGAAGATTTATGGATTGCAATTGTCGGATGTATTTCTGATGCATTTGTCCCGGAGTTTTACTCTGATTTTAAAAAAAATTATCCTGATTTAGTTATTAAATCAAACGATGTTTTAGATATTTATTATGATTCTCAGATTGGGAAAATTGGAAAAATTTTGAATTGCGGTTTAAAGGATAAAACAACTAATGTTATTCATATGTTGAAGTTTTTGATGAAAGTGAAAACACCTTACGAGGTTCTGGAAGAAAATAGTAAAAATTATACAATGCATAAAAAGTTTGAGGAGATAAATAAAAAATATCAGAAGTTGATGGAGAAGGCAAAGGGAGTTGCGAAAAATTCTGAAAAAGTTTTGTTTTTTCAATATGCAGGAGATTTAAGTATTAGTTCTGATTTAGCGAATGGATTGAGGCACGAATTTCCTGAGAAATATATTGTTGTTGCTTATGTTACTGGCGTGAAGGCGAACATTTCTGTTAGAGGAAAGGGTGTGAAGAAATTGGTTTTAAAAGCAATTGAGGGTTTGGAAAATGCGACAGGCGGAGGACATGAAGATGCTGTTGGTGCAAAAGTAAAAGTAGAGGACTTGGAGAATTTTCAGAAAAGATTGGAAAGGTTGATTAACATTAACTATTAGCAAAATTTTACTATCCTCCAATTAACAAACTAAATAGAAAGGTATAAAAATACTTCTTCCCTAAATATATCATGAGTAATAGACTAAGATTTGCAGGGTGGAAGAATTGCATATTTAGCTTAGTCTATACAGTAATTAAACCTGCTTCAATTTAATTCAGTTTTCTTTTTAGACCTGAATTAAATTGAGATAATTTCTAAATTAATTTGGGTTGAAAGATTTCTGTTTTTGAATTGAAATTCCCTAAATGGAAAATAAAAAAATAATGGAACAAAAATTTGTAGAAAAAGAATTGAGTTACCTAATGGAAATTACCCTTCGTTTAGAAGACGAACTTAATTCAATTATAAGTCATGAATAGTTTGAAATAAAAAGAGAAGTGGTCTGGGTTATTTGTAAGTGTTTAATATGCTTTTGCTATATAAATAATTTCTTTTGCCTTTTTCCCACATATTGCACATTTTCCCAAGGGTTTCTTCTTTTCATCTAATTTTGTTCCGCGAACTTCTGCGCCTGTTTCTTTCTCAATTACTTCAGCACATTTAACCCCATCTTTTTCAACAGAACAAAAACAACATCTTGCAATTTTTCCCTGTTCAATTGCTTTTTTTATTTCCTTTAAATTTTTAACATCCTTTATTCTTCCTTCAAAAATTTTGTCTGCTTTTTTAATTAGATTTTTTGTGAATTCTTTGGAAATTTTTTCAATTTTTTCAATAACATTTTGTTCTGGAACAACAATTTTTTTATCTAAATCTCTTCTAAAAATTGTTATCTGTTTTTTTTCCAGATCTTTTAATCCTAAATCTATTCTAATTGGAACACCTTTCATCTCCCAATAATTAAATTTTTCTCCAGGTCTTTTGTCACGATAATCTATTTTTACAGAGGCAAATTTTTGTATTTGTTCTTTCAAAGATTCTGCTTTTTTATTTAATTTTTTATCTATTGGAATAATTATTACCTGCAAAGGTGCTATTTCCCAGGGGAATTTCAATCCTTTGTCATCCCCATGAACTATAATTACACTTGCAAATATTCTTGAAATTGCAGGACCATAACAAGTTATCCACCCAAGCTTTTCTTTTCCATCTTTATCTTTAAATTTAACATCAAATGCTTTGGAAAATTGTTGAGAAAGTATGTGTGTAGAAGGTTGCTGTATTACTTTTCCATCAGGATTTAACACATCTGCAGCAAAAGTTCTTAATGCTCCGGGGAATTTATCCCAGACAGGTCTTTCAAAAAATATAAATGGCAGGCCAAATGTTTTATTCAAAACTTCCTCAGTTGTTTTCATATCTTCCAATACTTGTTTGAATGCTTCTTCTTTTGTTGCATGTACACAATGTGCTTCAATCCAGTGAAATTCTCTGCTTCTTAAAAAAGGTCTTGTCGCTTTTGTTTCATACCTGAAAACATTGGCTCTTTGATAAGTTTTAAATGGAAGGTCTTTATAGCTTCTAATCCATAATCCAAACATCTGGTAAAATGCTGTTTCAGAAGTAGGTCTTAGAGCTAATTTTTCCTTAAATTTTTTAGTCCCTCCATGCGTCACCCAAAAAACTTCTGGTGTAAATCCTTTAATATGCGAGCTTTCTTTTTTGAGATTTTCTTCAGGAATTAATGTTGGAAAAAAATATGGCTCGTGGTTTTTCCTTTGCAAAACTTCTTCCATGTGTTTGTACATTTTTTCCATAGTTAATACAGACCAGGGTTGAAAAACTAAAAATCCTTTTACATTATATCTTAAATCTGCAAGCTCTGTTTTTTGTATCACTTGTGTGAACCACTCACTAAAATTTTCCTCTTTTTTTGCGGTTAATCCTTCGCTTGATTTTTTAGTCATAGATAGTTGAAGAAAAAAGGGTTTAAAATCGTTTTGTTAAAGAAAACTTTTTCAGATTGTTCTCCCCTGAAATTATCTTTTTGTTTTGTAAAGTTGCCTAAATCAAAGTCTGATTCATAACCTTTTGAGAAATTTCATTTACAGAATCTTTTATATAATTTGATTCTAATGCAAATCCTAAATTTTCTCCTCCGCCAATCTTGAAATTGTTAATGCCTATTACTTTCCCTTGCTTGTTTATTAAAGGACCTCCTGAGTTTCCTGGGTTTAGTGCGGCATCTGTTTGAATATATGCCTCTAGTCCGCTTGGTCCTGGTCTGCGCATTGCAGATACAATTCCTTGTGAAACAGAAAACTGCAACCCAAGAGGGTTTCCAATTGCGATTACTTTTTCACCGATTTGCACATCATTTGAATTTGCAAGTTGCAGTTCCTTATAGTTTCCGGAAATTTTTAACAATGCTATATCTAAATCAGGGTTGTATCCTATAAATTCTGCATCAATTGATTTTTGTTCATAAGTTATTGCTTTAATTTCTCTCCCTCCAACCAAGACGTGTGCATTTGTTACAATATAACCCTCCTCAGAAATTATAAACCCTGTTCCTTGCCCCACATCAGTTCTTATTGTTACAACTCCTTTAATTGCCTCTTCAATTATCCCGGAAAAATCCTCGCCAGCAGACGCTTTTAATAAGTTCATTTCCTGTCCTATTGAGCCAATTTCAGAACCTAAAGAGTTTAATTCTTCTTGTGTCTGGAGAACATTGATTGTTAATTCATTTAATTTGCTTTGAGTATCTGTTTTTAATTCTTGTATGTCTGATTCTATCCTGTTGTAGCTTAATTGTAATTGCCCATATAAAATATATATAAATACGCTGTTTGCTATTAATAGAACTATAAGAAATGTGCTAAGTCCCCCAATCATTATTTTGTGGTGTTTTTTAAGTGCCATCTTTTAACTATCAAAACATTAACATATAAAAACTTAACTTTTTTATTGTTTTTAGGGCTTATAGTTTAACGGATAGAATGATCGGTTTCGGAAATCATGTTTGCAAAATTTAATGTAAGCGAGTTTTGAAAAACCCGATTGATGGGGGTTCGATTCCTCCTAAGCCCATTGTAATCTCACCCCAAGGTGTTTCCCACGGGGATACCCAAGGAGGGCACGAGAACCCCAAAGAGGGGCGAGAACCTTTTCAAGGCCTCTGGGGCGAGGTGACTCAACTTTGTTGAGCCTTCCTCAAAGGATGACTCTGGTGAGCCTCGATTCCTTCTAAGCCCGTTCTCCTTTTTTGATCGAGGTTCGAATCCTCGTGGATTCATTTATTTTAATTCCTCTGAGTTTGTTTTTTAAAAAGAGAAGAAAGATTTATTAATGTTAAAAACTTAGATTAATTATAAAAATGGTGGATAAAATTTCTAATAAAACAGCGGGGGTGTTGCACAATGCGTTCAGAGAGAGAGAGAGAGACGGGGAGAATTTCTAATAAAATAATATTTGTTTCAATTGTTTTGGTTTTGTTGGCAATAGGGGTTTATGCTTACACACAACAAATTCCTAATCCAGGACATGGGGCAGATGAGATTTTAATTTCTGTAAATGATTTCACAATGACTTTGCAAGAGGCAATAGATAATGCTTTTCTTGTTGATGGCACTTCATCTCCAACACAGGACTACACAACAGAAATTTCAGGGGCTTATCAGACTGGAGATGAGATTTATGTTTCTGTTAGTGGTAGTGGTAAGACTTTGCAACAGGCAATATCAACAAGTCTTTGCGGAAGTGGTTCATATTCATATTCTTCAGGCATAAGTTTGGGACATAGTGCAAGTGAAGTTTTAGTTTCTGTAAATGGTGTTGAAATGACTTTGCAAAATGCTATTAATTCTGGGGAGTTTTGTTGTGCCTCAAATTATGGTGATTCTTGCGGAGGCAGTGCATGTGTTAATGCAGGAATTGTTAATTGCGAGGGAGATTGTGTCGGTGAGACTAATAAGCCTATTGGAACAAGTTGTGGTATTGGAAAGGTATGTGATGCAAACGGAGTTTGTATTAATGATGTTTTCACTGGATGTTCTTGTGATGCAGCACTACAAAGCTATAAGATATATTTCATTAATGGAGCCAAAATTTATGTAGATTGTGAGAATAATAAATGTTGGACTCCTAAGGAGGAGTGTGGTTATCTTACATGGTATGATGCCAGAGATTGTTGTCAAAATTTAAATCATGGCGGCTTTACAGATTGGTATTTTCCAGACATGTATACATTACAGAATTTATGTTATTCTTCTGCCTGTCCTAGCGCATTGTGTTTTAATAGTCAATATTTCCCAACTGTGTGGTCGGCTAATTTAGCTCCTACTACGTATGCAAGGTGTTTTGGATATCTTTGTAAGGATACACTAACTAATGCATATACGATTCCTTTTTATAGTGGTTGTAGCATAGGTACATCAACTGTAAAGAAAGTCAGTAGAGAATCAAAAGTAGATGGTGGTGCTGTAACGACTACTTATTATTCTCGAAATACGCTTTGTTATAGAAATTAAGGTTGTCTAATAATTAAAAATAAGATTTAAATAAATTATTTGATATAAAATTTATAACCAAATTCGGCGAGAAATGGGTTTGACATCGTCATTTTTTGTAAAGTTGTTTGGAAAAATTTGTTTCAGTTGTATGTTCAAGGTTTGTTCCAAATCTCTAATTTGCGGCTCTGGTGAAACCATTATAAAATAAGGTGACTTGCAACTTATAACTAAAAAAGAGGCAAGTCAAAATGAAAAAAGAATCCTTCCTTAAAAGGTTTGTGCTTTCCACCAGTAGGGCTTTGGTGAAACCATTATAAAATAAGGTAGCCACCTTATTCTAACTAAAAAACGAGGTGGCTAAAATGAAAGAGATATCTGAACTTAAAACATTTTTGGTTTCAGCCAAAAAATTAATAAATAAAATTCCGAAGTTTAA
>JAUWPB010000005.1 GCA_030611805.1 Nanobdellota archaeon
GAAGCAGGGTTTTCAGCGATAAAAAGAAAGTATGGAAATTTTGTCAGGGCAAAAAAGATTGAAGGAATAAGAACAGAAATATTCTGCAAAGGAATAGCACACAACTTAAACCTTGCGTATTAAAAGATTTTCAACAGAGCCATATTTTACGAAACATTTAAAAGCAAGCCCCTGTCTGGATATATACATTAAAATATATATGTCGTGCTGATATAACAATGAAAGATAATTTTGACATCTTTTTCAGGAGAAAGCCCGCTTTGATGCTGGTTTCTTTGAAAAGGAATATGAGGATGCGGTATGGTAGTCTTTTGGCTAAGGAAGTGGATTGCACTTATAGCCACGCAGTGAAGATCCTACAAACATTAGAAGCACTGAAATTGGTTGAGTTTGAAAAAAAGGGGCGGATAAAATTAATCAGACTGACCAAGAAAGGCAAGAATGTTGCAGATGCTATTGAGAATATACAAAGTTTAATTAGATAACTTTGATTACCTGCCCCTGAAACAGAGAGTTTATTCTAGTTGGAAATTTAAACAAAAGATTTATATCTTCTAAATTTTTATATTAATATGGTGAAAAAGAAGTGGATACAAAAAGTTGGGATCAAGAGAGGTGCATTGAGTAATCAACTTGGAATTTTGGAGAAAGACAATATTCCTGTTTCTTTGATTGAGATGATTGTTTCTGCGAAGATTGGAGATGTTGTTATAAATCCTTCAAAAAAAGGAAAAAAGAAAATTAAGGTTACTAGATTGCTCAAGTTGCGAACTGTGCTGGCAAAGAATTTGAAGAGAATAAAGAAGTGAAGTTTTTTAAACTTCTTAGATAAATAATTATAATGGCTCTGTAGCTCAGCTTGGTCAGAGCACCAGACTCTTAATCTGGGTGTCGTGGGTTCAAATCCCTCCAGGGCCATTTTGGATTTTCACCACAAGGGATGACCTCTGCGAGGCCTCGAATCCCTCTAGGTCATAGATAATTTTTTAAACCACTTTTCTATAGATGTTTTATGACATTGAAGTTTTGTCCAAAATGCAAAACTTTACTGAGCCCCCAAGAAATTAAGGGTAAATTTTTTCTTAAATGCAGTGTTTGTAATTTTTTAAAAGAACTTAAACAAAAAGAATCTTTAATTTCTATTGAGAAAATTAAAAGCAAAGAAGAAAAAGGTAAGGGTTTTGTAAACGAGGGGAATTCTTTTGCCACATATAATAACAAGTGCAAGAAATGCGGATATGGCAAGGCACAAGTTTTAGATATGGGAATTTTTTATTCTGACGAAGATAATTTGATATTGCTTAAATGTGGAAGGTGTGGATTTTCAGAAAGAATTGGAAGAAAGACCAGTTAATCATCGATACTCTCGCCAGGTGTGTTCGCACTTTGTGCATTTGAAGAATTTGGTTTCTGCTTCATCTCCAGAGCGTGTTTGAATTGTCCAGAAATATGCTTTATCATGTCCACACTTTTTACATTTTTCTCCAACAATCGGTAAAACCTGCGTGTCTTTTTTTGATACTAATGCAACTTCTTTTTTCTCTCCTATTTTTTCAGAAGTTGTTATTTTTATTTTTTGTTTTGCAGAATAATTACATCTGGGACATCCGTCATTCTTTCTTTTTTGAATAAGAACTGCACCGCATTTTGGACAAAATTCCATTGTTAAGAATGGAAATTTTGATTTAAAAAACTATTGGAAACAAAAAGATTGAAAAAAAAGGATGTAGATTTATTATTTATGGAGGAAAGAATTAAAACATATTTTTATAAAATAATAGATAAAGTATTTAAAATAAATTTGGCAACTTGACATGACAGAAAGAGATTTGATTGAATTAATGAGAATGTGCCCCACAATACAAGCTAAAATCTGGTTAGTTAATTTTCAAATGAAATTAGGAGAGAACTTGATATGAAAGAAAAAACAATAGAAGCAATTGTAAGAACTTATAATTTACCTGTTAAAAAAAGAAATAAGATAATTAGTATTGCTATTCAACAAAGTGGAAGTTTTGAAGGATTTTCAGATGCTTATGAATATATTAATTTTCTTGTGGAAAGGTTTCATCAAACACCTTATGCAGAAAGATTTTTTACAAAGTTAGACCATTTAGTAAGAGACAATTCAAATACAAAATTTCATGAATTAATTTATATTCTTGATTATTTGGAAGAAGACAATCAAAGAGATTTGAAAACAAAATTAAAAAATTTAAAACAAAAAGGACAATCAATTTTAGGCAGACCAATTGTACAAATAGAACCTTTTATAAAATTTGGTAGAAGAAAATATAATAAAAATCCTCTCGCTCTTTTTAGAGAACATAAATTCTATGAAAATAAAACAAGAACTCAACTTTTTAAAATTGATTCTGGAATGTATGAAGCATTAAGAAGACATAATCAACTTCATTTAGCAATTCCAAATATTATTTCTCCTGGATTTACAACTAAAATTTCAGACAAAAAAGAAAAAGAAATTATAAAAATATTTCAAACTTTAACAAGCCCAAGTGTTATTGCAAGAAAATTAAAAGTTACCAGAGCAACTATTGATTATTATGCAAAAAAACATAAATTAAGAAAACTTAATAATAAAACAGGTGTTCCAGGTTATCCAAAACAAATGATAAAAGATGTAATAGAATGTTTAAAAAAGTGTAAAATAGCTTCTAAAGTTGCACGATGTTATGATATTAGTATACGAACTGTAATAAAGCATGGAAGAGAAATGGGAGTTCCAATTTTATCAAGAGGAGGAAATAGAAGATGAAAAAAGAATTTGTAATTTTTGTAAAAAACCAATGTTTAATAGTTGGACCAGTGAATGGGTAAATAAAAATTTTTAATTCTCCTTACATAAACCTCTTTCTGAAGCAGGTTTGTTTGCTTCAAAAAATATTAATTTTCCCCAGCCAAGATAAGGAGCAATTTTGAAAACAGCTTTTCCGACCAATTGTTCTTCTTTTATATTTGTTTCAAAACTTAACTGTTGATTATTATTGTCACCTATTGTTTGGAATATATACTCTCCATTTTTATTTTCAATTTTTATTATTCTATGAATTATAGGGTGTTTAGCTGCTCCGTTGAAAATTACCACATCCCCCACTTCTAATTTTTCCGGAGTCGCTCTTATCACAAACAAAATATCTCCTTTGTTTAAACCTCTTTTGAAGACAAAGTCCTGAAAATCTAATTGATTTATAACATAAGGCTCATATTTATTTTCATGCCCTTCCCACCAATTATTAAAATCAGATAAAAGATTTCCTTTATGATACATGCTGCAAGATTCAACAATTGCTAATGGTATCTCAGTTCCTGTGAATAAACTCAGGGTCGGGAAAAATATGAATTTAATAAAAACAAACAAGAAGATTAAACCAAATATCCAACCCTTTAAACTATCATCTTTCCAGATTAAAAACCAGAATTTTCCTGAAATATCTACAAATCCTTTCCAAAATTTCTTCCATCCTCTTTTTAGTGTCATAAATAAAATAATTGTTTTAGGTTTTTAAAATGTTTTATTGAGAGATTACTTGCTCAACTACTTATTTGGGAAATTTATAAAAAAGAAGGAGTATTGGATTATTTCCTGAAAAGATAGAACTTTTAGGATATGGATTCTGGCAATAAAAATAATTATTTTAAGATATCTTTTTATAGTTTGCTTTTTTTATTTTTTTATGCTGAATGTGTTTAAACAATTTAAAAAAGAGGATATCCCCAAGCTAAGATATGGAATCTTGCATTCTCAGTTTGGATTTTCCGACGGGGTTTCTATTGTTATGTCACAGGTAGAACATGTAATGACAAAATATCTTAAAGTTCCTAAAAAAAATATTTTTTATTTGGTTGGAAAATCTAAATATAAATCTCCTCAAATCTCTGAGAAAGAAATTTTATAGGACTGGCATCCAATTAACAGACTGATGCTTAGACATTATCACAAGGGTTGCGGGGGGCCCAGAAGTGAAAAAATAGAGGGAGCATTAGAGCGTGCAAAAAAAGATATTGGGGATTTTATTGAAAAGAATAAAATTGATATAATGATTGTTCATAATTCTTCGCATCCAATTAATTTTATCAGCAGTATTGCTTTGTCCAGATATTATAGAAATTCTTCCAGAATGGGTAAAAGAACTCCGAAATATATTCTCTGGTGGCATGATTCGCATTTAGAGAGAAAGAGTTTTCAAAATCCTGCAAATGATATTGAGCAATATTTATTAGAGGGTGTCCCCGGAAGATATGTAGAGTATATTATTTTTATAAATAGTCTTCAGCTTGAGAGGGCAAAAAAATATTTTGCAAGACTTAATAGATTAAAGCCAGATTTTTTAAATAAAATATCACTTAACAGGAATGTTGTTTATAATACTACAGATATTTTTATTAAATCTTTTAATGCTCTAAAATCTAAGGATTTTAATGGGAAGGTTACCCAGTTTATCCATGATTTTAAAATAAAAGAATTGTTAAAAGAGCATAGATTGAGATTCCCAGAAGTTTTATTTTGTCTGCAGCATACAAGGATTTTAGACAGAAAAAGAATTGATTTTGCATTAAGATATTGTTATGAATTGCTTTGCAAACTTAAGAGAAAAAAAGATATTCATGCTATTTATTTTTTAGTATCAGGACAGCACGCAGATAATTCTAAAAAAAAGCTTATTAAACTAAATCAAAAGTTGTCTAAGATATATCCAGAGTGCAAGATATTTTTAGTTTTTGCTGAGGATTATTATGATAAAACTATAATTATTTTTGAGGATTACCCTAAAATTTTCGCAAAACTAAAAGGATTTTCAACATTTTTTAGCGAGGTAGAAGGTTTTGGAAATAATTTACTGGAGGTATTAGCATCTGGTTTGATTCCGGTTATTTATAAATATCCTGTTTTTAGAAAAGATATTGAAAAATACAGGCTGAACATGGTTACTTTAAATAAATATGAAATTGATGAGGCTTCCCTTTTAAAAACAGTGGAAGTAGTTACAAACACTAAAAAAAGGAGAATGATGATTGAGGGTAATTTAAAGATATTAAAAAAGAATTTTCCCCACAGGATTATGGCTTTTAGATTACGTCAGGCATTTACTAAAAAGAGAATGCATGGTTGATGTTTCAAGAAGTTTAAGAAGATTATAAATTGGATTAACTAATTATTGTGCAAGCCCCAACCCCGGCTTTGTTTAATAAGTGACTTCTGTTTAAAAAGTCATTAAACAATTTTTTTCCCTTTAAATAAATTATAGGAGGTAAATTTAAAAAATGAAAAATAAAAAGGTTTTAAAAGAAGAGAATATTGGTAAAAGTATAAAAAAGATGGTGTTGGATTTTAAAAAAATATTCTCGAATGTGTTTATAATAGTGGGTCTTTATTATTTGCTTGTCTCTGCTAAAATAATAAATACAAAAATAATATGGTTAACAGATTATCCTCAAACAGAGCAAACTGTTTTAGTTGTTGCAATTATCCTTTTAATTGTTGGATTAATCTTAAATGAAAAAATTATTAGGAGATTAAAGAATGTCTTTTAAAGACGATATTAATGAGTTGCTTTCTCCAAGTAATTTTATTACTTTATTACTTGCCTATATTATTATGCTTTCCACAAGTAAAAATAAACTTTTAGTTTTAATATGGGAGATCTCTCTCTTAATTATTGGGTTGAGTTTTTATTTTTTAATAAGATGGCTTTTTGTTTATCGAAAAGAAAAATCGGCATGGGCTTTTGTTTGAAAGTTTAGATAACTAATCATTAAAAACTCATCATTTTAACTTCCCTATTTCCTCCAATAATTTCTTACCTTTATTTGTAATCCTATAAAACCTCGTAAGCTTTTGTTTTGGATTTAAACATTCGGCAAAACCTTTTTTGACTAATTCATTTAATGTTCTGCTTACAGAATTAAAATGTAATCCTGTTTCACTTTTAAGTTGTGTTGGAGTCTTTGGATCTCCAAGCAATTTTAGTATATTTTTCCTATGCTTACTACTCAAAATATAACTAATATCTTCCCAAATAACATCTCTTTTTTTCATAGAAACAAGAACAAAACAATTATTAAAAGTAAATCCAACATTAATCCAACAAGGACACCACAATATTTATAAATAAGTGTGGTTTACTCTGGTTGCCTAAAAATGGAAAAATTAACCAAGAAAATCAAAAGAATCTCCAAGTTTAAAATAATCATAGGACTCGTTTTAATACTTGCATTATTCAATATCGGTTTTTTATTTAATTATACAAAAACAGGAAAATCAATTACTGGAAATGTTGTAGCGACCTATGACGATTTAACGACTAAATTTGTTTGTAAACAACAACCTTATGAAGACATAGAATATTATTCTGAAAAAGTTCCTTACGAGGATACTGAATATTATACTGAAATTGTTTCTGGGAAGAATTGCGATTCTGTTTCTGGTTGTTATTGCATTCATAAAAGTTGGTTGGGTCTTGGAGCTTGTGATAGCTGTAAATGTAGAAAAGAAAGGACTATTACAAAATATAAAACAGTTCAAAAATCAAGAACAGTAACGAAGTATCAGGAAGTTTGTGTTAAGATAAGAAAATGGAACGAACCAAATTACAATGAAAATTGGTTGAATTATCCTGAAATTTATAATAAAAAAGGCGTAAGGATTTGAAATAATTAAAAATGAATATAATTGAAAGGAGGTTCAAAAAATGAATAAGAAAATATTTTTGATAGTAATGATTCTCGGAATTTTTATGTTGGCATTTATAACTGCAACAGCCACAAATACAATCTGGGGCAAAATTACACGAACAGGTGGCAATCCATCTTCTGATGCTATGGAAACAACTTTTACTTTTGAAGAAGAGGTAGATTATTGTCTTGCATTTTATAATTGCGGTTTATCTGGTGTTGAATTAAAAATAGAAAATTCTGAAGATGCTACTATTTTGTTAAAAGAAAAATTTAATTTCGCAGACATGAAAGAAGGTTCTCTTGATACTATTAAAACAGGAACATTAGCACCTGGCGAATACAAAGTTACACTAACTCCTTATGGCAAAAAAGATGAATACACAACGATATTTATGCCATTTAAAGATGGGGTTTTTGGTTGCGGTATAGCTTCTAGTTGCTACTAAATATATATTATTAAATTTTTATTTTTTTTAGATTTTAGAAAAGTATAAATATTTGTTAATTCTTTAATATATTGCGAAAGCTTAACAAAAAGAGGTTGGCAAATAAATCGTAAGGGATATGATTATGGTGGTAGCCTACTATATGAGGTCTTGCATTTATGGTTTTTTATAAACCTAAGAACTTATTGGGAATCAGTCTAATCTTCTTGATTAAGTATTAATCCTAGATGTTTCTGTACGAATTTATGTAAAAATTGCTTTATTCACACTATTTGAGGTATATAGTATAAGAAAACAAAAATAACTTTTATTTCAAGTCTTTTTTAATCAGTTCTTCTAGATATTCTGAAATCTCTTTCCCTTTTTTTATACACTTAATCTTTACTCTCTTCCACAGATCTTCATCAATCTTTATACTTGTGGTCTTTCTGGCCATAGTATTATGGAATTATTGTAGTATTTAAATATATATGTTTTACTATCATAACACTTATATAGTATTATATACTACTATAATACTATAGGATACCTATGAATTTATAGAATTAAAAGAGATGAAAACAAATGAATAACCAAACTCAAGGAATAAGCTGGAAAAAACTTAACAGAGAACAACAAGGAAAGTTAATCTTTCAGCGAGGAAGAATAGCACAGAAAGATAACTATTGGGTTGTTGGTTCTCAAACTTCTTTCAAAGTGTATAAGGTTAATTTTAACGGACACGAGCCGGCTTGTACTTGTAAAGATTGTAAATTAAGAAAAAAGAAATGCAAACATATTCACGCTGTTGAATTTTATATTAAAAGACAAATTGACGAAGAAGGGAAAATAACTCGAACAAAAGGAGTTAAGATAACTTATAGTCAGGATTGGAATGCTTATAATAAAGCCCAGACAAACGAGAAGTTAATTCTTATGAAATTGCTTAAAGATTTATGCGAGAATGTAGAACAGCCAGAATATAAATTTGGTCGTCCAACTTTGCCTTTTTCAGATATGCTTTTTGGTTCTGTAATGAAAGTTTATACAGGATTTTCTTTAAGAAGATTTATGAGTGATATGAAAATAGCAAAAGAAATGAGATTAATAGATAAAGTTCCTTGCTATTCTTCACTTTCTAATTTTATGAATAGAGAAGAAGTTAAACAAATTTTAGAAAATCTAATAACAATTAGTTCTTTACCTTTAAAAGAAATAGAAAAAGATTTTGCTGTAGATAGTTCAGGGTTTTCTACTTCTCGTTTTGCTCGGTGGTTTGATTACAAATGGGGCAAGGAAAAGAAATATAGAATTTGGCTTAAAGCACATCTTTGTTCAGGAGTTAAAACTAATATTATAACTTCTGTTAAGATTACGCAAGGGCATGAAAACGATAGCCCGCAATTAGCAGAGTTAGTTAAAAAGACAGCAGAGAATTTTAATTTAAGTGAAGTAAGCGGAGATAAAGCATACTGTGGGAAAGATAATTTTAAAGTAATTGAGGAAGTCGGAGCAATACCTTTTATTCCTTTTAAAAAAAATGTTACTGGAAAAAGAGGGCGTAGTTCAATCTGGAAAAAGATGTACCATTATTTTATGTATAAACATGATGAATTCATGGAACATTATCACAAAAGAAGCAACTCTGAAACTGTCTTTCATATGATTAAAACAAAGTTCGGGGGTAGCATAAGAAGTAAAAAAGCGACTGCACAAATAAATGAATTATTTATCAAAGTCTTATGTCATAATCTCTGCGTTGTTATTCAGGAAATTTGTGAATTAGGGATTAAGGCAGAGTTTAAAATAGAAGAAACAAAAGAGATTTAAGTTAATCTGCTTCTTCAAGTGCTTCTCGAACTTTTTTACCAAGTTCTTCGTCAGATATAGAATTACTACTGGCACTTCCATAATTTTTTGTTGGAGATTTTATAACAAATTTGCCATCTTTATCTTTTGTAGGATTAATGAAAATAGATTTATCTTCTTTATGTTGATAAACAGATATTTTTTTACATTTCATAATTATTTTAATTGTTCTTTCTTTAAATAAATTTCTGTTTAAAAAGTAGGCTTCATTTTTGACTTATTAAACAAAGCCCCCAACCCCAAAACATTTAAATAGGTATATATCTGTCTGTGTATACATTAGGTATATACAATGGGACTTAAAGAATTAAAAAAATCTTGGAAGACAGAAGTAATTGATATAGTTTTAGCATTGGGAGTTTCTTTAATTGCTTACTTTTCTTTTAATTATTTTAAACCCTCAATAGAAAATATGTTGGCAGTTATTGTGTTTTTCTTAATATTCATTTTAGTAAAACAAAAATAAAATGACAAATAAAACTAAGAAAAAATTTTTAAAAAGAATTCCAAATGAGATATGGGCAATTGTAATTGCTGGTGCAATTGGATTGTATTTTGGTTATGTTAATGCAAGTATTCACATTTGGGGAGCTGTTCTTGGTATGTGGATTTTAATGGTTCTTTATCAGTTAATGGATTTAAAGAGGAAGCTAGAAAAATAAAATGGATATATTTGATAACACAATACTTTGTAATAAATGTAATGTAAAAATGCAGAAGGCAAAATTTGTTAAAAACAGGTTTTTGTTCAGGGCAATGGTTTGTCCAAAGTGCAATAAAAAATTAATCCATCCGGTTGATGAACAAGAATACAATAAATTTATAAATCTAAGGAATAAAGAATTCAACGTCAAGATGAGACTCGTAGGAAATAGTTATGCTGTATCAATCCCAAAAGAAATAGTTTCTTTTATGAGCGAACAGGAAAAAATTATGGACAACATGGTAAGATTATGTTTTGAAGAAATGGGAAGAGTAAGTTTAAATTTTGGAAAAATAAAAAAGGAAATATAAAATGAAAAGTAAAAATAAATATTCATTACCATTCGGGAAAGATACTTTAAATCTTGCAATCTCAAATCCTGAAGCCCATTCAAAAAAGTTAAACAATGAACATGCAATTGATTTTTTGATTAAACCAAATACCAAAATCTTGGCTGTAGAAAAGGGAATTGTTACAATTGTCAAAGATAATTCTAAAGTTGGAGGCGATGATGAAAAATTTGGCGCATTAAAATATCAAAACTACATTACAATTAAACATGATAATGGAGAATATTCTCAATACTTTCATTTAGCGCCAAATTCTTCTCTTGTTAAAAAAGGCGATAAAGTTAAAAAAGGACAACCAATTGCAAAAGGAATTGGAATGATTGGGTACACATCTGCTCCACATTTACATTTAGAGGTTTTTGATGAAAATGAAAAAAGTTTAAAAATTAATTTCAATAATCCAATAAAAATATATCAGGGAAAAAACGCAAGTTTAGAATTACAAAAATCAAAATATCAAAAATTAAGAGAAGCTATTGTGATATCACAATTCTCTAATAAAAATTAAATTAAAATGAAATCAAAAAAGCAAATTCAATTAAAAGTTGTTGAAGCATTGCAGGACGATGCATACAAAGGCATAGCCAGAATAGATTCTGAGATGATGAGGGAGTTAGATATTAGAAGAGGAGATGTTATTTTAATTAAAGGGCACAGAGAGACAGTTGCAATTGCTGACAGGGCTTATCCTGCAGATGTTGGTGAAGGGATGATAAGAATCGACGGTATTTTAAGGAGAAACGCAAAAACAGGTATTGGAGATGTTGTCACAATTTCTAAGGCAGAGGTTAAAGAAGCAAAAAAAATAATGATTGCTCCTGCACAAAAAGGAATTATGGTTCAGGGCGACCCTGAAAGTTTAAGGAGAGGTCTGTTGGGTAGAACTGTTGTAAAAGGAGACATTGTTGTTTTAGGGGGAGTCCAGAGGAGAAAAGATTTAATGTCAGAAGAATTTGGAGATTTAAATGATATTTTTGGAAATTTAAATGATATTTTTGGAGGCATGGGTTTTGGAGGATTAGGAGGAGTTGCCCAGATTAAATTCCTGGTGGTTAATACTAATCCAAACCAGCCGATTATTATTACAGAAAATACTCAGGTTTCTTTAAATCCTAAAGCAGTTGAAATCAGCGACGAGAGAATCCCTGAAATTAATTATGAAGATATTGGAGGGCTTTCTGAAGAGATTAAAAAAATAAGGGAGATGGTGGAAATTCCTTTGAAGCATCCAGAGATTTTTCAAAGATTGGGAGTACAGCCGCCTAAAGGAGTTTTGTTACACGGACCTCCTGGAACTGGGAAAACTCTTTTAGCCAAAGCAGTTGCAACTGAAACAGAAGCAAATTTTATTTTACTTAATGGTCCGGAGGTTATGAGTAAATGGTATGGGGAGAGTGAAAAAAAGATTAGGACTCTTTTTGAAGAAGCAGAGAAAACAGCCCCGACTATTATTTTTATAGACGAGATAGATGCTATGGCTCCAAAGAGAGAGGAGGTTCATGGAGAAGTAGAAAGAAGAGTTGTAAGCCAGCTCTTAACAATGATGGATGGTTTGAAGTCAAGAGGAAGAGTTATTGTTATTGGTGCTACTAATAGAGTTAATGCACTTGACCCTGCATTAAGAAGACCAGGAAGGTTTGACAGAGAGTTGGAACTTAATGCTCCCAGTAAAGAAGGACGGCTCGCAATTTTGAAAATTCATACCCGAGGAATGCCTTTAACAAAGAATGTTAAATTAGAAGAGATAGCTTCCCTGACTCATGGTTTTGTTGGGGCAGATTTAGAAGCATTAAGCAAAGAAGCCGCGATGAATGTTCTAAGAAAGCATCTTCATAACATAAAATTAGACGATGAACAGATTCCTCTGGAGATTTTAGAGAAGTTGATTGTTAAACAAGCTGATTTTATGGATGCTTTGAAAATTGTCAGACCTTCTGCTATGCGAGAGGTTTTAGTTGAGACACCTAATGTTAATTGGGAAGATGTTGGAGGATTAAATCAGGTTAAGCAGGAATTAAAAGAAGCAGTAGAGTGGCCTATGAAATTTCCAGAGAGTTTTAAGAGATTGGGGATAAGTCCTTCAAAGGGGATTTTACTTTATGGTCCTCCTGGAACCGGCAAGACTCTTTTGGCCAAAGCAGTTGCAAAAGAATCAGAAGCGAATTTTATTCAGGTTAAGGGACCTTCGTTGTTGAGCATGTGGGTGGGCAAGTCAGAAGAAGGCATGAGAAAGATTTTTGAAAGAGCAAGGCAAGTGGCTCCGTGCATTATATTTTTTGATGAGATTGATTCTTTAGCAGGAAAAAGGGGAATGGAAACAGGGACAAAAGTTACTGAAAGAGTTTTAAATCAAATGCTTGCTGAGATGGACGGGCTTGAGGATATGCAGGACATTCTTGTTATTGCTGCAACAAACAGACCAGATTTGCTTGACACTGCTTTGTTAAGACCCGGAAGATTTGACAGGATTTTACTTGTGAATGCTCCTGAAGAAGAAGGCAGGAAAATGATTTTAAAAATTCATACAAAGGATATGCCCATTAAAGTTAGCAAGGAAGAAATTAAAGAATTTGATAAACAGTTTAAGAATGAGAAATTTAGGGGCGACAAGGTTTTATCTAAAATGATGTCTGATAAACCAATTCAACAATCTGATTTGGATAAGCTTAAAAAGAAAAAAATTAATTTTAAGGAACTTTCTGATAAAGAAAAATTATTGTATTACTTATCTAAAAAAACCATTGGATATACTGGAGCTGATTTAAAGTCTTTAGTTCGGGAGGCAGCTATGCTTGCTTTAAGAGAGTCAATAGATTCTAAGGAAGTAAATAAAAAACATTTTGAAGAGGCATTAAAGAAAATCAAGCCAAGTGTAAGCAAATCATCAATTGATATTTATAAAAAAGTTGAAGAGAATTATCTGAAATCCGCAAAAGCAGCTGTGCCTGTTGCAGGGAATAGTTATTTGGGATAACTCTTTAGTAATAACAAATAGAAGGTTTTATAAAGACAAAATGTTAAATTTTAACATGGAAAATAAAGGAAGAATTTTAATTGCAGACGACGAAGAAGGGCAAAGATGTCTAGTTAGTGAAGCAACTAAAATGTTTTTCCCTGGATATGAATTAGAAGTCTTTAAGGAAGGAACATCTTTAAAGGAGAGATTAGAAGGATTGGTTGGGAAAGAAACTGAGATTAAATTAGTTCTTACTGATAATCAAATGCCTGGATATGAAGGTTCTAAATTAATCAGAGAATATTCTGAAAAAATAAATCCTCCAATGATTTTAATATACGGGGGAAAACTTGGAATTGGAGAACAAGCTCTTAAAGATTGTGCTTATGGATTTATTCAAAAACCTTTTAGATTACAAGAGTTTAATGAACTTGTTGAAAGGGCGTTAAGTTTTAAAAAATAATTTACTCTGTTGTTACAACCACTTCATTATCTTTGATTAAAATTGTGTTTTCTGCCTGACTGACTTTTGAGTGCGAAGTTTCTACAAGTTGTGGAAAATGATGCAGGTTTTGATTTTCCTCTAATTGATTTAAACCAAACAATGCTTTTGTTCCAAATTTTTTCACAATCCATCTTGAGCAAAATGGAAGTGTTTTATATTTTTCAATAATGTAGTTTAGAATTTCCCGTGCTATGGGGCTTCTGACATTTTTTTCGTCTATCAACATGTAAATGCCAGAAGGTTTTCCATCATGAACTTTTCCGTTTCCAAAAGTCGCGAATGGCTCTATTGCATAAAGTCCTTTTTCTAAAATAATTTCTTTTTTATTGTTAAAATTTGGAACAGTTACTCCAGCATGCAGTTCATATTTTTTCATTTCATGCCCTGATAAATTAACTATTGGCGAAGCCCCATAAGATTCAATTGTTTCCTGAATTGTTTTTCCAATCTTATTTAAAGTAATCCCTTGCTTTGAAATTTTTATTGCATTTTCCAATGCTTTTTCAGAAGCTTCAATTAATTTTTTATTTTCCTCATCGTTTTCCAAATCCAAAGAAAATGCAGTATCTGCAATCCAACCATTAACATGAACTCCCAAGTCAACTTTTAAAAGACCATGAGCAAGAGTTTTGTCGTCGTAAGAAGGAGTGTAATGTGCAGCAATGTCATTAATGCTCAGGTTTGTTGGAAAGGCAAATTCGCCCCCAAGTTTTTTTATCTTGTCTTCTATTTTTTCAGCTATTTCCAAAAGAGGCATGTCTTTTTTTATAAATGTTCTGGTATATTCTTTAACTTGTGAAGCAATTTTACCTGCTTCAAGGATTTTTTCTTTGTTCATTATTTTTGGAAGAATAAAAGGTTTAAGAAGTTAATGATTAAAGTTTTGGTAGAGAAACATTTATTTTTTTGTTTCTTTCTTCTACTTGAAGTACTCCTTTTTGGGCAAAAAAGAAGATTGGGTACTTTGTTATTTTTCAAAAACAAAAGTTTTATATAGTTATACAAGTATGTATAACCATGCCACAAGCAATGTTAGAAAGAAATATTTTGCACTATCCACAATTAGATACAATTTTGAGGATGGAAGATTTTATTAGAGAGAATTCTGGAGAATATAAGAAAAAAGCTCTTTGGGAAGCTTTACCTAAAAAAATGATTTATCAAACTTTTTGTGTAATTTTTGACTATCTTTTAGAATCTGGAAAAATAGCTCAAGATAAGGAAGGTCATGTTGTATGGATATGGAATCCAGAACTGGTTCAAAAATATCTGAATAAACCCCATTTAAGCTGGAGAAAATGAAATCAGAAATAAAATTTGCAGATGAAAAAGTTCAGAAGAATTTTGAAGAATTAAAAGATTCAAAGACAGAAGATAAGAAATTGTATAAATGGATTTGTCGGGCTTTTGAGGATTTAGAAGAAAATGGTTTTAGTGGAATTAGAATACAAAAAAGATTAATTCCAAAAGTTTACATTGAAAAATATGGAATTGATAATCTTTGGAAATATGATTTGCCTAAAGGTTGGAGATTAATTTATTCTGTGGCAAATGGAGAGATTAAAATTTTATCAATTATTTTAGAATGGATGAGTCATAAGGATTATGAAAGAAGATTTAAGTATTGAATTATGAAGAAAGATTTTACTTTTTCAAAAAATCCCATCTTAAAACAAAGAGAGAAAAAGGATTTATTAATTTATTGCAAAGTATCTTGATAATATTAGAAAAATTTGGGCGTAGCGAAGTGGAGTGAGAGTGCAACGTGGTCGATCGAAGGGAGAAGTTCGGGGCTCGCCGAAAATTTGTTGTTATCGTAGTTGTTGAAAAATAGATTATTAATTTTTCGCCTTCAACCTTCTACTCTTAGGAACATAGTTTCCTATTTTTAATTCTGATGCTTTTCCACATCCAAGAAAATCATTTTTATATTTCATAATCAAAAATTCTTTTTTCCCTGTTTTAATCTGGAGTTCCTGCCCCATCATCCATTGTTCTGCCTGTTCTTTATTAAGTTCAAAAATATTTTTTGTTATCTGGTTTTTTAAAATATGAACTCCCTCCATACTTAACCTTATTTTTTCATTTTGGATTTTTCCAAAATAAATTCCAACTTTGTCAACAGGAATTGTTTTTTCTAATTTTCTAATTTGTCTGGGAATATAATTTCCCTGAAAAAGAAACAATTTTTCTGCTCCATGCTTAACAAGCATTCCATCAAGAACAGAAATTCCAAATTGTTTTTTTAATTTATTTGCTATTTCTTGTTTTTGGTTTTTGTTAAAGATTTTTATATTAGTCATTTTTTTGATAAAAGATTATAATATTTTCAAAAATTTTTCCCTTTCGGATGTTGTTCACTTGAGTGTAATCTATTCTCTATTTCATTTTCTATTTTCTTCAAAATCTTATGCATTGTCCTTGCAAAATCCCAATCATCAGCATTTGCCTCAAATACATCTGTGCTGTTTATTATTTTGATATTAATACTGTATTTTTTTCTTCTACCTTCTTTTTTATATTCTTTAATATGAACTTTCAAAGAAATAATATTTTTTATCTGCCTTTGAATTTTTGGATAATATTCATTTAACAATTTATTTGCTAATCTTTTTTCTTCTTCTGTTAAAATATCTATGCCTTTTATTTCAATTGGTTCCATTTTTATTTTTTTGTTTAGAATTAAAGAAATGAAACTTAATAAATTTTTGTTTTTAATTTTGTTTTCATTTTAATTTTCTAAATTTAGCAATGAAGAATCCCTCTGTGTTATTGTCATGTGGATAAATTCTTGTGCATTTTTTTACTTCTGAGGAAAATGTTTTATCTTCCCATTTAGTTATTCCTTCACGAGTTTTTACTGGCAGAGAAATTTTTTCTAATTTTACTTTTCCTTTAAATTCATTTAAAATATAATCAACAACTTCTTCATTTTCTTCCGGCGCATGGGTGCAAGTGCTGTAAATTAATTTTCCTTCTGGTTTTAAAATTTCCAAAGCAGAAGCAACAAGATTTTTTTGTAACCTTGAAAGTTTATGGACTATCTTTATATTCCACATTAAATATGTTTTTGGACTGCTTCTTAATGTTCCCTCGCCAGAACAAGGAGCATCTACCAAAATTCGGTCAAACTTTAATTCTGGGTTGTATTTTTCCATTCTGTTGCAAAAAGCAATCCCGTCTTTTTTTGTTATTATTGTATTTGCAACTCCGCATCTTTCTAAATTTGAGGCAAGAATTTTTATTCTCCCAAAACTGACTTCATTTGCAATTATTGTTCCGGTGTTTTTTATTTTAGATGCTAATTGAGTTGTTTTGCTTCCAGGGGCAGAACATAAGTCCAAAATAATTTCATCTTGTTTTGGTTGAAGAGCAATAATAGGCAACATACTTGCGAGTTCCTGAATATAATAATAACCAAGCAGATGCTCTAATGCTCTTCCTAACTCCCCAGGCAAAAGTTCATTTTCAACAATCATAATTTCTGGATAATCTTTATATGGCTGTTTTATTTTCCAGCCTTTGTCTTCAAGTTTTTTCTTTAACTTATCTGGAGAAATTTTCAAGGTGTTGCATCTTATTGATTTTACCGGAGGAATCTTTAAAATATTAAGATATGCATTAAAATCTTTTTCATCTGAAAGAAGTTGTTTCATTCGTTCAAATAAGAGAGGTTTTAATTCATAATTGTGTTTGGTTTTCATTTGATTATTTTTTTATAAATAGTAAGGGAAAAATTATGTCGCCGATACAGCAAGGGATTAAAACTGCTATAAAAACTATTAGGAATATTGTTAAAAATGAGGTCATTGTTAATGAAATGCTGAATGCCAATAAATAAAATAAGCTCGCAAAGATTGATAAAAATACATGAAGGAAATGAGGTATTTTTGTTAGTTTTGTTTTTATTCCGATTAAGCTCCCAATAAAAGAAGTTGATAATATTAATATTGGGTTTTCAATTAAAGATAAATGAAAATGAGTTTTTAATCCAAATAATATTCCTCCTAAATATGGAAAAATTATGTCGCTTAAACTTCCGATAATTATTGAGCCAGTTACCCCGATTATCAGCGCTTTACTAAAGTTATTTGTATATTTATAGAATATTGCTGCTGAAACTATCGCAGAGACAAATAAATGCAAAGGGTGTATAATATAAAATAAGGAAACTATCTTTGAGATTGATTGCGGATTATTTAAATAAATAAATGCTGTAATTAAAACTGCAATCAATGTCGCTGTTATTGTGAATGGAATGTGATTTTTTAATTCTGAAATTATTGTTTTAAATGTTAGTTTCATAAATATAAAAGAATTAATTTGTTTTTAATTGTTTTGAGAAGATTGATTTAGTCAAAAACCCCCAAACATCAAAACCACTTACTTAATTTATCCTGCCTCTTTCCGTCAATAACTTCTTTTAGATTAACATCAAAAACCTGAAAAATATTTTCAACTGCCGGAAGAATCTGATGCTCCAGATAATACTTAATATTATACTCTCCCTTTTCCTGCGGAAGTTTTACCTTATCCCTTACTAATTTACTTTTTCCATTAGTTTCAGCAATATAATAACTAATTAAATTTCCCTGGCTGATTGGAATATTTTGCTCTCTCATTTTTTTCGCGGCAACAACATGCGGAGAAATCGCCCTGTATTCTGAAATTGGTTTTTTAAGCTGAGTCCGTATTATTAAATCCTCCATGTCTATTTTCCGTTGCTTTATTTTTTTAATTACTTCCTTAACATATTCCAGAGCTTTTTTTCCATCACCATCTTTTAAAATTTGTTTTATAACTTTGCTCTGCATTTTTCTTGACAACCCGCACCAGTCTCTTCTCACTGTTTCAAATCCTCTTATTTTTATTTTGCCTTTTTTATCACTTAAGGCATATTTCTTTTTTGCACCTGTAGCACCTGCCCTTGTTGTAACCCAGAGCCCTCTTTTGAAAAATCCTTCAAGTTCCAGACTCATCACCCCAGGAAGCTCTGAATTAAGTTCTTTTAAAAATTCCTTAATCTCTTTTTCAGAATGATTATTCATTAAAAATGCAACACTATCTGTGTCGCCGAAAATTACCTCATATCCTTTTTTTTCTGTCTTGTGAATAATTTCCTGATTAAATTTTCTTACAAAAGCAAGTATGGAAGCAGAAGTTTCATGCGAGTAATATCTTGCTCCGAAAAACCCAATGTAACCATGAGCCGACGCTGAGAGAACTTTAAAGGCATTGCTTCTTGCAAGTGTAATCGGGTTTGTGTTTTTTTTATATTCTTGTTTGTATTTTGTTCTTTTTTCAAAAAGTTCTTTCATTAATATTGGGAAGAACCCGGGTTTTTTTGAGAAATAAAATTTTCCCTTGCTTGTTTCTATTGAATGTGCATTTTTTGAAGGCTTGTCCAGAAGAGTTGTTTTTGACAAATTCATTGAAATTATTATGCTTGTATGCATTGAAGTAAAATCAAATATAGCAATATTTTCATAAAGTCCTGGTTTTGGTTCATAGACAAACGCCCCTTCTACATGACCTTTACTTTTTCTTTCAGAGATTTCATTATATCCCGGTCTTTTTTCAGGAATTTCATTAAACTTTTCCAGATTGTGCAAAATATAATTTTCCATATATTTTGAAAGACCGTTTCTTGAAACATTAAAAACTGGCTCTTGTGTTACTTTTGAAAATTCCAATAAATCTGGCCAGAATTTTTCAAACAAGCCACAGGTCAAAACAGAATCATGCAAATTATATTCATAATATTCTTTCCAGTCTTTTTCGCCAAGTTTTGAAGAGTGTTTAATTTTAAACTCTTTTTTTGTGTCGCCCAAAAATTCCTTGGCAACCTCGTTTAAAGAAAGTGTTTCAGATCGCATATATTGAGAATAAGCAGTTCTGATAAATTTTAAAATGTCTATGTGAACGATTCCTTTTATTTTTCCGGTTAAATTTATTCCTCGTGTAAATCTTGGCTGGCTTTCATCTAATCCTAAGGGAAGTTTTACATTGTGTTTTTCTGCCCTTGCTTTTATATACGGCAAATCAAAACCATCTGAAAAATATCCGACTAAAAAATCAGGGGAAATTTTCCGAACATATTCAACAAACTTTTCTAAAAGCTCTGCTTCGTCTTCAACATACTCCACGTAACTTGGTTTGTTTTTGGATTTTTTCCAGGTCAATACTTTTTTAAAATCATCAGAAACTAAAGATATCATCAAGATTTCACCTTCACCAATTTTTAGCTCGTCTGTTTCTATATCATAAGCAAGTGTTTTTGGGGAGAACTTTAAATCTTTTATTTTTTTGGTGGTTTCTAATTTTATGCAAAAATCAACATCCAGACCCAGGTCAATTCCTCCAAATTCTTCTGAGTTGTTTAACAGTTCTCCAGAAATTTCATACCAATTTAATGGCAAAAGTTTTTTTTCAATAATGTAATGAGTTATAAATCCCAAGTCATATCCTCTTCTTTTTTCTATTTCTTTCATGCCAAGCTGGTCTGTAATGTCGTGTAGGTCTTTATAATTTGTCGCAAATATTTTCAGTGCTTTTACTTTTTTTCCCAAATAATTTTTTTCATGCAATTCCACTCCCTCAACTTTTGTTTTTCTGGCTTTAATATCAAGCTTTATTTTTTTTATTTTCTCAATAAGTTTGTCTATCCTACCTTGTTTTAAATCATGTTTTAAAATTGCCCAAAGAAAAACAGGACAAGAATCAATCACACAAACTCTTTTTCCTTTGCTGTCTCTGCCAATTATTTTCGCATAGTTTCTTCCCTGAAAATCAAAGTAGTCATAATCTATCGGGATGAATTTGGTTATCATTAAATTAATAATGGTTTAAGTTATTTAAAGTTTGGGAAAAAGATTTTATGTAAAATTTGATTCAAAGTTATTATGTCTAATTCAGAATTCAGGTTAAAAGATAGAAACAAAAAGATTTATTCTCGTTTAAGAGCAAAAAAAATGAAGTCTTGTTTAGAACAGTAGCATATAATATTGATAGATTAGAAAAAGAGGCGGAAATCAAATTACTTTCTACAAAGCCCACAATTCCATAATATTTAAAAACTACAAATAATAATTAATAAGATGGAAAAAGACATTGGAAAAATAAACAAGAACGATACAACTGAGATTCTTTTAAGGATTGATGACTTTAGCGATAGAAAAGGACTTACAATAAGAGAGTTTGTAACAAGTGAGAGATATACTGGGTTTACTAAATCAGGTGTGAAAATCATGGCAGCAGATTTCCCAAAGTTTAAGGAAATGATTAATTCTATAACTGATGAAGATATGAAAGAATCTAAACCAGAGGAAAAGATATTAGAATGTGGACAAGAAACTTTGGCAGAAGAAAAAGTTGAAGTTGAAAAGCCAGGAGAAAAATTGCCTGATTATTAAGTTAAGAAAATTCTAAAAAGTTGTTATATCTAATTCAGACTCCAACCCCAAAAACTTATGTAAAAAAATTTCTTTCTTTATATCTATTAATGCAGTGAATTGAAACAAAAGAAATGAATGGAAACTCAATGTTAATCTGAGGTAATTGAGGATGAATATTTCGATAAAATTTTTTATCTAAAAATAATGACAAGTCTCCATCAAATAAAATTGATTCTAATGGATATATCTCTTGACGATTTAAATAAAGAAGATTACCTCTAGGGTAAAATTCAGTGTAACATGGAAGACGATTCATGTTGGTGAAAGCATCCATCACTTTATTATAATTTTTATCATTATTAATTAGCGGCAGAATTGTATGAGGGCATCCTATTTCTAAAGAATATTTTGCCCGCCCTTTTTTAATCAACTGTTTCAAATTTTTAGCATTATCAGATGGATAAAGCCCCCATCCTTTTCTCTGCCAGAGCAGAATTATTTTTGAATCAAGAGAAAGATTTAAATCCATTAGATTTTCAAGTTCCAGATAATTTTTTCCCATTTTATTACAAGATTATGTGATTTAAAAAAATATGTGAGTTAATTCGTTATTTTAATTTTCTGTTTTTTATTTTAAACAATCCAAAACCTTTAAAAAAAAGATTTTATTCTTTATTCAATGAAAAAAGGTTTAATTACAATATTAGTTATTTTAGGAGTGATAATTTTCGCAACAATTATTTTAATTAAAAGCAACGGAAACACAGAAGAACAACTTGCAAAATGTATTGGGGAAAACTCAGAACTTTATATTCAATTAGGATGCAATGCCTGCGGAACCCAGACAGATAAATTTGGTGAAAATAAAAAATATTTAAATGTAATTGATTGTTGGAAAGAAAGAGAAAAATGTTCAGGGATTGAGTATACTCCGACATGGATTATAGAGGGAGAAAAACATATTGGGGTTTATTCAGTTGATAAATTAAAAGAGTTTACGGGGTGTTAAATGACAGATGCTTTGAATTTTTTCAGGATAACAACACTTGCATTGGCTGATTCTGTAAACCCGTGTGCTATTGCAGTTTTAACAATGGTTTTAGTGAGCATATTAATTCAAAATCCAGACAAAAGAAAAAAAGTGCTTTGGGCAGGTTTGGCATTTACAGCGTCGATTTATATAGGATATTTGTTTTATGGAATAGTGATGATTCAGTTCTTTAAAACATTTGCAGGATTTTTGAGAGAGAACTCAGGAATTATTTATAACGGACTGGCAATTGTAGCGATGACTATTGGAGCATTAAACATAAAAGATTTTTTTATGTACAAGCCAGGTGGAGTTGCAACAGAAATGCCTATTTTTATGAGACCAAAAGTAAAAAAAATAATCCAAAAAATAACTTCTCCTTCCGGAGCATTTGTCATAGGATTTTTAGTAACATTCTTTTTATTACCCTGTACTATTGGTCCTTATATTGTTGCCTCTGGATTATTATCTGAATTAGGAATCTTAGGGGCACTTCCATGGCTTTTATATTACAATGCGTTGTTTGTTTTACCGATGCTGATTATAGTAGGATTAATTTATTATGGCTTTGCAAAAGTTGATGAAGTTTCAGGATGGAAAGAAAGGAATATTAAAATACTTCATTTAGTTGCAGGAATTTTATTATTCTTGGTTGGTGTGGCTTTGTTAATTGGATGGTTATAGAAAGATTTAAATATAAAGTTAAACAATTAAAATTATGAAATTAGATAAAAGTTATAGGAATATTGCATCAAGCGTTGCAGCTTTTTTAGTTTGTTTTGGGGTGTTTAAATTAGCAGGCATAGTTGTCGAGGCTATATTTTGGCTAATAACTATTCTTTTAATTTTGATGTACTTTGAACTTTTAGATAGAAAGAAAAAGTAACACTTAAAATTTTATAAATCTGGCCTCATTTCACTATGACCGACGAAATAACTAATTAATCTTAATGGATTGATTGTAAAGTAATACATTTAATCATAGATTTATTTAAAAAGATATAAAGCAAGTTTTAATATGATTGATTTAACTCGTGCGATTTATTGTATAAAGCGAATGAAAAAGGAAGGAAATTATCGGAGAGAAAAAATAGGGATTATTGCCAAAACATTTCCTGGAGATTTTTCAATGCGTCAAGAAGGAGATGTAATTTTGTTTAGACACCATTTATTTCCAGATGATTCAGAAATATGCATGGGGGAATATATGGGAATGGAACAAAAACCAACAGGAAAAGTAACAATCGAAACACCCTTAACTAAAGAAGAAATAGATAAACGAAGATTGGAAGGTTCATTTATTACTACAATTGGAACAATGACTGGTGTTCCTTTAAAATATATTCACGAAGTTAAAATAGATTAAATATAAGAGTATTAATAATCAGGCATCATCTTTGAATGCCCAAACTGAATAACTAAATTAATTTTTTTCTCAAGTTCTTTTCCTAAAATAGGAGTGTCACATGCTCCAAAACAAGTTCCAAACCAAATTAAAAATTTAGCAGAAGTCTTTTCCTCTAAATAATCTACAACAGAAGTTGCATAGGGTTTGAGCCCGTCAGGAAACTGCAATAAAACTATTTTTGCTTTTTGTTTTCTCGTGACCTTTAGGTTATTTATCTTAGAAACAACTTTATTTAATTCTAAATCATAATTCTCCCCAATTTCTTTAATTGTGTATTTCATAAAAATTAAAATCAGTTTCACCTTTTATAACTTGTGATAATGCAACTTGTTAGCATTTTAATATGGTAAGAAAGTTTTAAATATTATGGATTTATTACATAATTGTCTAACTTCGGTTAGATAAGAGGGTTAGGACTTCGGTTTTGGCCCTTTTTATTTTCTTGCATTTTTAGTAAAAATTTTGATTATTTTAAACTTTGTAAATCTTAGGACATTAAGGAACCTACAAGAAAACTAGCTTTTTCTTCAGCACTATGTAATTCTTTTTGAATTTCTAATAATTTATTAATCTGTTTGATTCGATTTTCTTCACTAAAATCTTTCCATTTTTCAAAAACTTCTGGCAAATTTTCATTATACAAAGTTGGAAAACACATTTTTTTATATCCTTCATCAATTGCATTAATTAAAATTTTAGGCATTCTTTGACCATATTTTTCAACCAATCCAGAAAGATCTAATACTGAAATTGGAATGATTTTTCTAGAGTTACACTCTAAACAACCCTCTGGTTGTTCTGCTTTATTATAATGACTTCCTAAACAATCTCTTCCAGAAAAAACATGATAATCTCCCCCAACAGAAGTTATAGAATCACAACTCCCACAATAAGCTATTGTTAAATGGGTATGAAAACCATCATCATTTTTAACTAAATAAGTTCTCATTTCTTTAAGAACGTCCACAACAAATGGTGTTTGAACTTCATTCATAATTAAATAAAAGTATTAACCTTTAAAAACAAATCTATACTTTAAAATATATGAAAAAAATAAGACAGCCAATAATTACAGTTTGCGGGCATGTAGACCATGGAAAGACTTCAATCTTAGATTGTCTTAGAGATAGCTGTGTTCAGGAAGGTGAAGCAGGAGGGATAACCCAGAAGATTTCATTTACTTCATATCCTATTGAGCAATTAAAAAAAGCCTGTCCTTTGATTGAAACATCTGGGATAAATCTGGACATCCCGGGGTTTTTGTTTATTGATACTCCTGGGCATGCGGCGTTTACTAATTTAAGAAAGCGTGGAGGGAGCTTGGCAGATTTGGCAGTTTTAGTTATAGATATTAACGAAGGAATAAAACCCCAGACAGCAGAAGTGATTAAGATTCTGAAGCATAATAAAACTCCTTTTTTAATTGCATTAAATAAAATAGATAATATTTCAGGATGGCGGGGCCCCCCACAGATTTCAACAGGAGGCGATGTAAAAAAGACATTGTCTTTAAAAAAAAGTATTGAGTCGCAACCGCAAAACATAAAACAAAACTTTGATGAAAAATATATGACTCTGATAGGGTCTTTGAATAGTTATGGTTTTGATGCCGAGCTTTTTTATAATATTGATGATTTTACAAAAAAAATAGCTTTAGTTCCATGTTCTGTGAGGACAAAAGAAGGCATACCTGAGTTGATTATGATGCTTTGTGGTCTGAGTCAAAAGTATTTGGGGAATCGGCTTGCGTTGGGAAAAGAAGCTAAGGGAGTTATACTTGAGATAAAAAAAGAGAAATCTATAAATTACATTGAAGCAATCTTGTATGATGGTGAGCTTGCAAAAACAGATGAGATCGCGGTTGCAAATATTGAGGGCGAACCCATAATCACAAGGATAAGAATTCTTGAAGAGATAGAACCTTTATCTTCAAAATTTAAACCAAAGGAAAATGTTCGTGCTTCTACGGGATTAAGAATGCAATTTATTGGTCCCAAAGGAGTATCTTCTGGAGATAAAACAGAAATCCTTCCAGGCATGCCTTTTGTAATTTATAAAAATAATAAAAAAGAAATTAAAGAAAAATTCAAAAAAGAGATTTCTGAAAATATTCAGACTCAAAAACAAGGCATCATTATAAAAGCAGATTCATTAGGAAGTTTAGAGGCTCTTTTGGTTTTGTTAAAGCAAAATAATATTCCTGTTGTTAAAGCAGGGATAGGAAACATAAGCAAGACAGATATAATTTCTGCAAAAGCAAATTTAGAAATTAATGAACTTGATGCAGTAATTGTCGGGTTTAATATTTCCATAGCCGAAGATGTAAAGGATATTCAGGGTAAAATAAAAATTTTGACTGACGAAGTAATTTACAAATTAATCGAAGACATAGTTGAGTTCAGAACAGAAAAAAGAAAAGAAATAGAGAAGAAAAGATTGATGGGTTTGACGACTTTGTGCAAGTTAAAAATACTGTCTCAATATGTTTTTAGGAATACAAAGCCGGCTATTTTTGGAGTTAAGGTAGAGGCAGGAAAATTAATTTCAGGATTAAATTTAATAGATGATGAAGGTGAAAAAGTCAAAAGAGTGAAAAATATTCAGTCAGAAAATAAATCTGTTACACAGGCAGGCGAGGGCATGGAAGTTGCAATATCAATGCCTGGGATTAATTTTGAAAGACAAATAAAAAACAGAGAATTTCTTTATTCTGATATTTCGGGTTCGCAGTTTAAAAATTTCAAGAAAAATAAGGATTTGCTTTCTCCAAGCGAGATGAAAATTTTACAGGAAATTGCTGAAATCAAAAGAAAAGATAAAACTGAATGGGGAAGATGATTTTTTTTACTTAGTTTACTCTTTATTTTACTTTTTGGATTGATTAGAAGTAGTGAGCAAACTTTAAAAACCAATCCTTTCTAACTAATTTATGAAAGCAAAAGTAATTCAATTTAGACGAGGAAGAAAGACTGTTCATAAAAGGCATTTCTTGATAGAGATAGAAGGAATTTCAAAAAGGCAGGAAGCTGAAAAGTTTGTTGGCAAGGAAGTTGTGTGGAAGTCGTCGGCTGGGAAAATAATCAAGGGCAAGATTTCATCTGCTCATGGAAATAAAGGCGTTGTCAGGGCGATTTTTGAAAAAGGTCTTCCAGGTCAGGCAGTTACAACAGAGGTGGAATTGAAATGATTGAAGAAATAAAAAGAATACAAACTCCCAACTTTATTGGAAAATATAATAGACCTTTGTTCCAAGAAGAAAAAAAGCGTTCTAAAAAATGTAATGAAGACATTTCAGAAGAATATTATAATCAAAGAAAAAAATTAAATCTACCTTATTTAGGAAATCTAATTGATATAATAATGTAAAATGGCAAGTCTAAGAAAAGCATCAGCGTACTCAAAAAAGAAAGTAGTTCCGTTTACCAGGGTTAGTAAGAGAAGGCAGAAATCTTATATTAAAACTGTGCCTCCGCAAAAGATTGTTAAGTTTAGCATGGGCAAGGAATCGCTTTATAACGAGGGTAAACTTCCGCACCAATTAACTGTGGTTGCAGCAGAAAAAGTTCAGATTAGGCACAATGCCCTTGAAGCATGCAGACAGTATATAAATAAAAAACTTGACAAAGAGACAAATAGCCAATACCTTTTTAGAGTAATTCCATTCCCGCATCATATTCAGAGAGAAAACAAAATGCTTACTGGTGCTGGTGCAGATAGAATGCAATCAGGAATGCAGTTGGCTTATGGCAAACCAATGGGAAAAGCAGCAATCATGAAAAATAACAGCAGAATTTTTTTCGTCGCTGTGTCAAACCCAAAAACAGTGCAGTTTGCAAGAAAAGTGTTTAGGCAAGTCAGGTCAAAGCTTCCCTGCAAGATTAAAGTGTTATATGAAGATTTTTCTAAGAAATAGTTAATTATTAAGTGGTAACAAAATGGAAAGGTTTATAAAGTTTAAAGTTCTTTGAATGTTAAGAAAATGATAAATCAAACACATCAATTTAAAATAGATAAAGGAGAGGGGGATATTTTGTTAGCAAAAGCTGAAATTATAGAACCTTATGAAGGAAAAGTTTCTATATCTATTTTAGATAATCGTAACTGGACAGAGGAGTCTATTTTATATAATATCTTAACAAAAGAAGTAATTAGAAATAAAATAAGAGAAAGAAAATGACAATAACATATTTAGCAAAAAAATTAACACCTGAAGAGCGGAAAGATAGAATTTCATCTAGATTGGGGATAATGGTTCAGGTTAGTAAGTCCATTGAAAGAGAAATGGAGTCTCTCTCTTCTTTTAGTGGAAGGTTAAACACAGTTTCAGAACCTAAGAGAAAAGATTATATTCATCCTGCTGAAGAAGGTTTTACTGGCGGATATAAAGATGATGATGGGATTATGTATGAAATTCAAATTCGAAAAAAACAATAAATAAAAATGACAAACAATAATGAACAAAAAGAAAAAGCAAGAGAAGTGGCTTTGAAAAATTTAGCTGAAGCTCCGCTTATGGATTTGGCGACTGCTTATTTTGTTGAGAAAACCGGACAGTATGGTGAAGCTGGGAGTTCGGCAATTGAAAAATTTAAATATTTTCCTGCAATGAATTCTGGAGCAAAAGTTTATGATTTTGAAACTGGCAAAGAAGTTAATGTTATGCAAAATGCTTTGCTTGGTTCAAGGCAAGATGGCAAAAGATACTCTGGGAATATTTCTGAATATAAAATAATTGAAAGTTGTGCAAAGATAATGAACCAATCTCTTGACAGAGTAAAAGTTCAGGATATTTTGGAACTAATTGGCTCTGATGAAGAAGTTGCAGATGCTTACAAAGATAAATATTTATCTGATTTGGTACCTCAAGTTTCTCAAGAAGAATTTGAGAAATTACCAGAAAATGAAAAAAAGGAAATAGCTAAATCTGAAGAAGTTTATGGAAAAATAATCTCTGGTTATGTTCAATATCTTACTGGCACAAAAGTTTCAGAAGCATTAGGCGAAAGAACAAATGCTGTTAAAGGTGGATTGGAAAAGATGTTGTGTGGAGAGAAATAAAATAACAGAGTTTAACTAACAATTTCCTTAACCAAATTAGCCATAACACTTAAGAATTCTTCTGCTCGTTCCTGCCATTCGTCGATCTCAACACCCTTTAAATCCTTGATTTCACCATGTGATATTTTTTTGTGAAGAATAAGTAAATCTCTGTACCAGACAACATATTTCATTTTTAGCTTCCCTGTGTTAACAAAATTTTCTTTTAAATCTATAGGAATGTGTTCTGGTGAAGGAGGAAGTATGCCTTTAGCAATCAAAGCTGCGTGAGCAGCATCAACCATTGCCCAATACAATCCTTCAATGGCATTTAATTCTGCAACTTTGCTCCTCAAGAGATGTGTTGGTGCCCTTTGAAGACAACTATAAATTGCTTCTGGAGTTGATTTAATTTTCCCCTTAATTAATAAGAATTTCAATGGCTCAAAAAATCCTGCCATGTCTATCATTGCCTCGCCATATCTTAAAATATTCAAAATAACAGGGTCGCCTTTTATCAAATCTTCCCACCAGGTGCTTAATTTTATTGTATTAATATGAAGGCTTTTTTGATAAGGGTTGCTTCTCATGATTTTATCAAGTTCTGTCCTATACCATGCAATTAATTCCTGGTCCCATTTTATTGTAACATCATCAATAATTATTATAATGTCAATGTCAGAACCTACAACAGATGTTTGTTTTGCTGTTGAACCAAAAAGAACAATTGACTTGATAGTTTTGTCAAATTTTTTATAAACCTTCACAGCAAAATCCATTGCAATATCTGATTCTTTTTTTAACTTCAATGTTGGAACATCTTTTACATTAATTTTTTTGGACTTTTTTTGTTTTAGCACTTTTAGTTTCTCCTTGCTAACTAAAACCGGAAGTTTCTTTTTAGAAATTTTTTTCACCATCTTTTATAATTATAATAATCTTTTATGTTTTTAAATTTACTCATTCCATTCCCCTTCCCCTGCCTCCTGGTCTTTGCCCTCCAAGTTCTGCTGGAAGTTGGGCAAAACCTGCACCAAAAGTTTCATAGTGTATTTGCGGGAGCATCTGGCCATAACCTGAAGAATATCCTTGCTGAAAACCAAGAGCCTGATTCCAATAAGGACCAATGCCATCTGAGTAAATTGGAGAACCCATTGCTTCCAGGGTTTGAGTAAAAGGAGGTGTTTTAAAATGCTGCCACCAACTCATTGCTTCCACAACTTTTTTACCTTTAAATCCTTCTTTACCAATTTTCTCCATCATTTCTTTAACAGGAACATTTCCCATGCCCATTGGCAATTCTGTGTGCTCTAAACCAAAATTATCTGAAAGATGAACATGCTTTACAAATGGAGCAACAAACTCTGTTTCCTTAACAATGTCCTTGGATTTAAAACCCTGCTTACGCAACATATTAATATGCCCCAAATCCCATGTAACACCAATCAACTTGTCTGCCTGCCTCTTTGCCTCTGATCTAGAATAACCTTTATCAATAGATTTTTTAACAAATTTTTTCTTTGTCGCTTCAACCAAATTTTTAAGTTCCTCTCCTGTATCTAACGCGGTTCCTACCGGAGGATTTTCAATACTAATAATCGGAGCCTTGTCTTTAAATTTTTTATATGAATTAAATGCAACATTAGCAAAAGTTTCTGAAGATTTTTCAACTGCAAATTTTTCTATTGGAACATAAAGTTCTGGGTTCACATGTTGCATTACTTCAATCATTTGCTGGACAGCATGAGACTGGTTTTGCAAACTTAGTTGTTTTGTTTTTGCTTTTTCTATTTTTTCTTGAGAATGACTTTTATTTGGATCTAAGATTCCTAAATCATTTCTAAATTGCTTGGCAGCCTGAGTTAATATATCTTTGTCATGTGTTGTTCCATATTTATATGCTTTATCAAACATCCCTCCTAATTTTAATCGTGCATCCTCTAAAAAAAACCTAGCATTAGTCATGTGAGATAATGCTTGTTGCTGTGCAGGTGTTGTATCCTGAGGATTATATCTTTTTTCGTATATGTCTTTCATTAAATGTTTAATCTGCATTTCATTCTCTGAAATAATTCTGTCTGCACTTTCTTTATTATGTGCTAACTCAGATATTGAATTAGTCCAGGAGGTGTTGTTCAATGTACCAAGTGATTCTTCAGGAGTCATTGTTTCTTTTCCTTCTGGTTTCCAGCTTGAGGGATAATGTTTCATTTCTTCATCAGCAGAAGTTATTATCTTGCCAGATTCTTGCTCAACAATCATTAACTTTGCAGGTTTTTTCCCCTCTTCAGTCATTTTCCACTGGCTCCCTGGGATTTCTACAGAAGAATGAAAAGTTACAGGCGAGCTTCCGTCAGGATTTAATTCATGGGCTCTTTCAATTGCATGAGTCATTTGTCTTTCAACAGATTTTCTCTGGATTTCGTCAAATCCCTGCTGGCCCATTCCAGATGGTTCAATAACAGGAGCATGAAGAGTTACTTCTGCACCAATTAATTTTGCCTGTCTATTAACTTCTTTTAAATGTCCTTTAGGAATTGATTCAAACACCCCTCTGTCAACCTGAGATAATTCAATGTTCTTTGCTCCCATATTAAGTTTAGTGGAAACTTCCTGCATCACATTCGCTGTCCGGGCATCTGTTGACATTCCTATCTCTCCTGCACCAACCCTGTACCCTGTAAAAATATCTCCATAAGAAGGACTTAAAGAAGAGTATCCTCCTTGATAAATTTCATTAATAGTATAATCACCTGCCATTTTTTATAATAGTAAGAGTTATTTATAAATTATCTTATTTCATAATCTAATTTCTTTTTTTCAACTTCTTGGATTCTTGTTTCAAAAGGAGTTTCTCTTCCAACTTTTTCTCTGTCTATTTTTTCTGGTTGAATGTATTTTTTTTCAAGAGTTCCCTGAGGTTTTCTTACTTCCCAGGATTCTAAATTAACCGGAGCAACCCCTCTTAACTGAGGATGTAAATCTCTGCCGGCAGTTTCTATATTTATTGGAGTGGGTTGTCCAATGGAGAAATCTTCCTCTATTTTTCTTGATTCAATATAATTTTCATCACTTCTTTCTGATTTGATAGCATAGTCTTCAGACTGTTTTGAAGAACCATATTTTATTTGCTCATCATTTTCTTTACTTTGAGTCGGAGCAGAAGCAACACCATGCTCCAAGTCTGTTATTTGTTGAGGGGTTTCAACTCTTTTTAAAACTGGTGAAAAACTTTCTGTAGGTTGAGTGATGTCAGTTGAAGATTGTTGGATAAATTCCTGAAACTGATTTTTGTCTAAACTCTTTTCTGCATCTTTGATTTCAGGCTCACCAGAGTCATCCCTTGGGGATTCAAGTTCAGAAGTTTCTTCTGGTTTTTTGTCTTCCTCAGAAGAAATTACTTCTTCTTGTTTTTCAGTTTCTTTTTTCATAATTTATAAAAGATAAAGAAATATATAAGTTTATTGGAGAGGTTAATCAATCTCATCTAATTCTTCGATTTCTTCATCAAAATCATCTAATATATCAATATCTAATAACTTAGAATTCCAAGATGACCTCCCCATAATAAGCCAGTCTTTCATTTTTAAACAAAGTATTTGGATTATATAAATGTATGCAGCATGAAATAAAAAATAGAAAAATTTATAAGAGCACTTTAATTATATTTGTCATGGCAAGAATAAGTCTGTTTTATGAAATGTGAAACGCTGGTTACCAGTCTAGACTATATTTGCCGGTTCTAAGAGGTGTCTGGCTTTTTTATTTAACTTATTATCAATTATATCACCTATGTAAAAATTAGATAAATTAAAATGAGACATTACAAAACGAAAATAAATTTTAAGTATAATCTTAGTGTATACTGGGGTTTTTTGAAAAATCATAAAGTTTTGTTTTTTGGACTGGCGATTTTAAGTTTTGTACTTGCCGCTGTATCTGTTGTTGATAAATTTCTATTTAGAAGAATTATTGATGACGGAGCATTGTTCATAACCGAGGGTTTATCAAAAGAAGTATTTATGCAGACGTTAATTATAATTGCAATAATATTTATTGTATCAAGATTAGCTTGGACAATTGGGGACTGGTTAAAATTTCACTTTGTAATAAGATTAGATTCTAAATTAAAATTAGATGTAAAAAGAAAATATTTCAATCATATTATTGGACTCTCACATAAATTTCATACTACTCACAAAACAGGCGCTTTGATTTCGAGATTAAATAGAGGCACAAATGCTGTTGAGGGCATGACAGATAACTTGGCATTTAATTTTACTCCTTTAATTTTTAATTTAATAGTTGTTGGGTTTTCTTTGGCTTTTTTTAGTTTGATCTCTGCTTTAGTTATTGCTTTAACTGCTGTTATTTTTATTGCCTATAGTTTTTACATTCAACAAATACAGCAAAAAGCGAGATTAGAATATAACGAAAGACGGGACAGGGAAAAAGGTTTTATTGGCGATATTTTTGTGAATATTGATTCAATAAAATATTTTGGGAAAGAGAGAAACATCCATAAATTATTTTCGGGATTTATAACAAGAACTAAATCTGCCCAAATCAAACATGGCGGATATTATAGATGGTTTGAAGCAGGTCAGGTTTTTATATTAGGTATCAGCACATTCTTTTTAATTTATTTTCCTTTGATGAGTTTCTTAGACGGGGAATTAACTCTTGGAACACTTGTATTTATTTATTCAATATATGGAAATATTATCGGGCCAATGTTTGGTTTTGTCTGGGGGATGAGGAGTTTTTATAGAGCAATGGCAGATTTTCAGGGCTTGTTTGAATATGGAAAAATTCAAAATGATATTAAGGAAAAGCCAAATGCAAAAAGTTTGAAGATTGAAAAGGGAGAAATTGAATTTAAAAATGTTGATTTTAGTTATGGTAGGAAAAAAGCTTTTTCATTGGACGACTTTAGTTTGAGGTTAAAGAAAAATGAGAAGATTGCTTTTGTCGGGCGTTCTGGCTGCGGTAAAACCACTTTAGTAAAACTTCTTTATAGATTATATGATGTGAAAAAAGGGGAAGTTTTAATTGATGGGAAAAACATAAAAGACTTCAAACAAGAATCTTTAAGAGGAGAGTTGAGCATTGTTCCGCAGGAATGTGTTTTATTTGATGATACAATTTATAATAATATTAAATTTTCAAATCCAAAAGCTACAAAAGGCGAAGTTTGGAAAGCGATAAAATTTGCGCAGTTAGATAAATTTATTGAGAATCTCCCTGACAAAGAAAAAACAGTTGTTGGAGAAAGAGGGATTAAACTTTCTGGGGGGGAGAAGCAAAGGGTTTCTATTGCAAGAGCTATATTAGCAAATAAAAAGGTTTTGGTTTTAGATGAAGCGACTTCCTCGCTGGATTCTGAAACAGAACACGAAATTCAAAAAAGTTTGCAGAAATTATTAGAGGGCAGAACTTCTATTATCATCGCGCACCGGCTTTCAACAATTATGAATGCTGACAGGATTATTGTAATGAAGGGCGGAAAAATAATACAGCAAGGCAAACATAACGAGCTAATTAAAAAAGAAGGAGAATACAAAAAACTTTGGAATTTGCAGAAAGGTGGTTATATCAAATAATTGTTTACAACTAATTCAATTTAGTCAGGTATAACTCGGCATGCCGTGAGCTTTTTTGTAGATGTCAAATAATTTGAAAGCGGTTTTCTCTGCTTTTGATGCTGCTAAAGGTCTTATATGATTTTTTTCAATCCAGTCATCTTTTCTAAGGGGTTTGTTTTCATCTTTTTTTGATTCTGGTTTTTTCTCTGTTTTCTCTTTTTTATCATAATATCCAATTAAAGCCAGGAAAGGATTTGAATCGTCTTTAGATTTTTCCTTTTTTTCTTCTTTATCTTTTTCTTCTAAAAAGAAATTAATTTCTTCCTGCAATTGTTCTAAACTTTCTGTTGTTCCTTCAATCAAGTTTAAAACATCTCCAACATCAGATTTTTCAAGTTCTTTGTCAATTTTTTTAAGTTCGTCTTGGTTTAACACATATGCCCTGAAAGTAATCTCAGCTCTCCCTCCAAATACATAATGAGATTGTTGCATTGCTCTTTGCGGAATTCCTCTGAAGTTGAAGTCAACTAAAATGCAACTATAATAATCTCTTTTTGTTTTTAGTTTTTGAAAGTCTGATGGCAAATCTCCTGCAAGAGCAGAATTTTTTACATTTAATTTATTTTTTCCCAATAAACTTAACTCAAGAAGAATTGTATTAAATGTCTTTACCAACGCTGCTTCTCTTCCTGTTTCTTTCATTTCAAGTTGCTGGGCTGCTCTTAAATATGGCTTTGCCCAACGAGAATAAAGCTTTAAACTATTCACCTGGCTTTTCAAATATGTCCTTTCCATTTCATATCTTTTTCTCAATTCTTTTTCAGATTGCTTTACCCAAACATTAAATTCATGAATCCTTGGCAATAGGATTCTTTTTACTCTGTCGTTTAAGTCAAGTTTGTTGACATCTTTTTCATCTTTAGAAGATAAAAACGCATCTATTAAAGTTTGAAATCCTGCCTGACCCAAAGCCATTGCCTTTATGCTTGATTGTTGTTTTATGATGTCAACTTTGTCCATCCAAATTTGTTTTAGAGATAATCTTGCCGCCTCGCCTTTATTTTTGTCTTTAGAATTCAAATCATCGTAACTCTGCAACCTTATTTTAAATTCTTTTAAGTCATAAACAATACTTAAAACACTCCTTGATATTAGCCCCATATCTGCCATAAGTTTAGAACCTTGTTGTTGCATTGCGGTTGCTTTTCCCATGAGTTCTGAAAAGTGTCCTGAGCCAGGAGATGTTGTAAAATTGTCAACGAGTTTTTCAGGAGCGAGCCCAAGGTCATTCATTAAATCAAGGATGAAGAAATAAATCGGTTCCAGAGTTTCTGAAGACGAGTCATAGACAATTGTGTGTTCTGCTTCTGGTCCGCCTTTTTTTTTATAATAAGGAATTACTTTTTCAATAATTTCAGAGATTGTTTCCACCATTATAAAATAAGAGAATGAGTATTTAAAAAATGTTGGGAAAAGAAAATATTATAAACAATATATTCCTCCGGATAATATGGGATTATTTGGATTTCGTAAAAAGAAAGAAATTCTTGATTTGACTGAGAGGTATAAAAAACAACAAGAGAAGCTGGCTCAGGTTAAATCAGAGAGTCAGGAAAGTTCTCAATCTCCTTCACAAAATGCTTTTAGTTTTTTAGGGAATTTGGCTTCAAATTCTAATTCAGAGACACAATTTGAAGAATATGTTGATGTTTCTGGGGCAGAAGAGAAAAAAAGAAAACTTGCAAAAAGACTTATGGACATGACTGCTAAAATGGAAGATTTGTCTAATCAGATTTATCATTTGCAACAGAGAGTAGAATTGCTTGAGAAAAAAAGTAGTGTTGGTTATTGAAAGATTTTAGTTATTTCTTGGAAGTAGTTACAAATAGAAAGGTTTATAAAATTAAGTTTTAAAGAAATATTATGGAATTGAGAAAACCTAAGAGAGTAAAAGGAGAAATTAAACAGATAGTAATACCGAGAGGACTCAATAATCTTATAAGTTTGTTGCCTCATCAAATTAGTGAAGGTATGGGATTTGTTTATGGTGTGAAAGAAGGAGATAGTATTTATTTGGGAACTTTTTCTCATAAGCATGATCTCTGGAAAAAAAATATTAATCCCACCTCAGTAAATTTGGAGGGAGAGGGTGGAAAAAGATATATCAAAGCTCACAATAAAATTTGTAAGACAGGAGGAAAAACTTTTGGAAATTTTGTACAAATAGTTTATCATTCACATCCAAAATTAATTGAAAGGGATTTGAGTGAAAAAGATAAGAAAGAACTGCATTCTCAACACCCTGAATTTGAAGGAGACACTTCCAGACTTGTAAGAATGTTAGATAATACTTGGTTAAGCAAAGAGGATGAAAAGTTTATTGGAAAATATTCTTCTAAAAGATTAGCTCTTTTATCTGTTGGAAAAGAAGGGGATGTTCGGCAGGGGTCTATAAAAAACTTTCCCAGAAAATTTTGGGAAATGGGTTTAAGATATCTTTTAAATTATGAGAAGTCTAGATTACAAGGATTTAAAATAAATTCAGGAGGGATTTGGGATGTCCCATTAGTTATAGCAGAAGATTCTGAAGACCACAAAGATGAGGAAATTTGTTCAGAAGTAGTTTCTTCGATGGATCCTTTAAGAGAAATTTTTTTAAATTATAGTGAAGAAGTTATAAATAGGTTTAAGGAGACTTATCCAGAAATGACAAGGAAGGCTTTATCACTCATAAAAAAATATTCTCTTTTTAAAAATACTCTGGGAAAAAGATTTTTTTGAAAGATTGATTAAATCTATAAACTCTTTTTTCTATTTTAGGTTATGAAAAATTTAAAGGTGTTAAGATGAAATTTCAAGAAGAATTAAAAAAGCAAATGAAGAAAAATAGTGGATATTTAATTCAGTTGGATATTTCTCTTTATAAGAAAGTTATTAATTTAATGATTAAACCTTTCAAAAACAAAAGGATTGATAAAATTGTTTCTCCTGAGATGAAAGGAATGTTTTATGGTCCAACAATTGCATACAAAATGAATTTGCCTTTTGTTCCTATCTTAAAAAAAGGAAGAGTCCCTAAAATATTTGTTGTGAGAAAGTCTTTTAAGGATTATACAAAAAAGAAAAAAACATTGGATTTGGGTAAAGAAACTATAAAAAAAAGAGATAAAGTTTTAATTGTTGATGATGTTTTTGAAAGCGGAGAATCTGGAAGAGTGATAATAAAGATGATAGAAAGATTGGGCGGGAAGGTTGTTGGGATTTCAATTGTGTATAATAAATTAAATAAAAAAGAGGAAGATTTTTTTAAGAGTTATAACTTAAATTATCTTGTTAGGTTATGAAATCACTAACTAAAAAAACCCTCTTATATTCTCTGAAAAGCAAAAAGTTTAAATATATCAAAGCATTAACTAAATTATCAAGTCCCCAGTATGACCTTGCTTGTCTTGGGAATGCTGGGATTTTACTTTTCTATTATGTCTAAAAAAATTGCAATTGTTTTTATTGATGGAAATAATTTTTACCACAATGCAAAAAATGTTATTAATCCATCCTTAATTGATTTTACTAAACTTTCGAAATTTATCTGCACTCATTTTAATTTGGATATAAAAGAAATTAGGTATTATAATTCTATTCCAGATATAAGCGATAATCGATTGACATATCATAAGCACATGGAATTTTTGAGTGATTTGAAAAAACAGAACATTAAAGTTTTCTCAAGAAAATTGCAAAAAACTTCGACAAAAGAAGCATTAAAGGAAAGGAAAGAGGTTATTGATTCTTTGGATTTTTGCGAAATATGCAAGCCACTATCCGAAAATATTTGTTCTGAATGCATTGGGAAAATAAAGAAAAGAGAAAAGGGAATAGATGTTTTAATTGCAGTTGATATAATAAGAAAATCTATAATTGAAAATAAATGTGATGTTTGTATTTTAATTTCAGGAGATGCTGATTTTATTCCTGCTATGCAAACAATAAAGAATTTTAAGAAAGAAGTTATAACTGTTTCTGTTTTTCCAGGTTATTCAAGGCAATTACGAGAAGGCAAATTTAGATATTTTTATTTGAAAAAAGAAGATTTAATAACCCATTGTTTTAAAGATTATAAAGAGGTTAAAAGGAAAAGATGAAAAATCTAAATAAAAAAACCCGTGCTTATGCATTGAAAAACGCTTTGGTATATAAAGGAAAAGCCAATCAAGGTTCGGTCATTTCCTCTTTATTCCATGAAGGATTAAAAAAAGCAGATATGAAAAAATATGGAAAAAAGATTTCTGAGATAATTAAAGAAGTAAATTCTTTAAGTTTGGAAGAGCAGAAAAAAGAATTTGAAAAAATAGAAAACATTACAAGTAAAAGAAAAATAAGGGAAGGTTTGCCTGAATTGCCGAATGTGAAAAAGTCTGGAATTATCACAAGGATTGCACCATCTCCCTCCGGTCCCTTGCATGTTGGCCATGCATTAACTGCATCACTTTCAATATTATATGTAAAGAAATATGGGGGGAAATTTTATGTTAGGATTGAAGATACCAACCCAGAGAACATCTGCCCAGAAGCTTATAAAATGATTAAAGAAGAGGCAAACTGGTTGTCTGAAGGAATCTCAAAAATACAAATTCAATCTGACCATATGAAAACTTATTACAAGTATGTTAAAAAATTATTATCTTTGAATGCAGTTTATGTTTGTATATGCTCTGCTGAAAAATTTAAGAAATTTGCTGAGAGTAAAAAAGAATGTCCTTGTAGAAACAATAGCAAAAAAGAAAATTTAATCCAATGGAAAAAGATGTTAGATAAAAATGGATTTAAAGAAGGTGAAGCAGTTTTAAGATTTAAGTCATCAGGAGGAATGAAACACAAAAATCCTGCTATGAGGGATTTTCCTTTAGCAAGAATTAATTTAACAAAACACCCTCGGCAAGGGAACAAATACAGAGTTTGGCCTTTGATGAATTTAGCTGTAACTGTTGATGATATAGAGACAGGAATGACTCATATTATTCGTGCAAAAGACCATAGAGATAATGCACAACGACAAAGGATGATATACAAAGTTTTGGGGGTTGAAAAAAAGCATCCTTGGATGGCTTTTCTTGGTAAATGGAAATTTACTGATTTAGAAATATCTTGCTCAAAAACAAAAGCTCGGATAGAGAAAGGAGAGTTTACTGGGTGGGATGACCCCCGGCTACCATTTCTTGCTTCGCTAAAGAAAAAATATTCTCCTCGTGCTTTTTGGAAATTTGCAGAAAATAGGGGTTTCTCTGAAGTGGATAGAACATTAGATAAAAAAGAATTTTTTCAATTGTTAAATACCATCAATAAAAACATTTAAATATATAATTTTCTTAGTTAAGTTAATCTAAGTAAATAAAAGAAACAAATGAAAGGAGGTATGATATGATAAATAATAAAAAAGGTATTTCAGCTATTATAACAATGCTGATTATTATTGCTTTGGTTTTGGTTGCAGTAGGAGTAGTGTGGTATGTTGTTCAAAATGTTTTGGAACAAGGACAAATAGAAACAGAGCAAGCAGCTAGTGATTTATTTGGTGACTGTCCGGCTGCAGATATAACAGATGAAACTGATTCAGGAACGGTTTGCGGTGCAAGTGAAGAAGTGAGAATTGTTGGCGGCGAATATTGTTGTGTTGCCTTATAAGATTTTAATTTTTAATTTTTAATTTTTTTAATTTTATAAACTTCGTCATTTTTCTTTACTTTGGGAAGTTTTATCCCAATTTCATCTCTTTTTTTCCCTTTCTGGACAGACGTCTTTTTTATTTCAATATGTTTTATTTTTGAACTTTTTAATCCGGTTGTTTTTCCGATTATAACAATCTCGTCCCCAACATTTAATTCTGAAACTAATTTAATTGTGGCAACCTTTATTTTTGGAAAATAATGGGTCACTTTTCCAACAAAATGTTTTTTTTCTGTCGCTGAACTGTGCTCTATCTTTGAAAAATCGTCTGAAGTGGGCAATCCTAAATAAAATCCGGAAGAAAACCCCTTATTGTAAACTTTTTTTAATTCTTTTATTCCATTTTGAATTTCTTTTTCAGTCAATTTTTTATCTAAAGCTTTTTTGTAAATTCTTATGACCTTATCAACATATCTTGCGTCCCTGTTTCTTCCTTCTATTTTAAAGCCTTTTATTCCTGATTTTTTCATTTCTTCAATAAATGGCAGGGTGCATAAGTCTTTTGCCGATAAAACTTTATTATTTTGAACTTTTAGTTCATACCCCTCCTGCTCGTCTTTTACAATATAACTTCTCCTGCATGGTTGTATACATGTTCCTCTGTTGGCAGATTTATTAAAAAGAAATTGAGAAATAAAACATCTTCCTGAAATAGAGATGCACATGGCCCCGTGGGCAAAACATTCTACATCAATTACTTTTGAAATTTCTTTAATTTGTTTTAAATTTAACTCTCTCGCCAGAACAATTCTCTTTGCTCCAAGTTTTTTATAAAATTTTGCTGATTCAATATTTGACACTGACGCCTGAGTCGAAATAAAAAAAGGAATTTTATATTTTTTACAGAGATTAATTACCGAGAAATCCCAGCATATAATTGCATCAATTCTGCCTTTTACTTTTTTTATTATTTTTTCAACTTTTGTGATTTCATCATCATAAATTATTGTGTTTAGAGTTAAATATTTTTTAATTTTCTTTGGCTTGCAAATTTTTTCAATTTTATCTAAATCTTTAATTTTAAAATTCTTTGTAGTTGTTCGCATAGAATATTCTTTCAAACCAAAATAAACTGCATCTGCTCCTGCGTTCACTGCTGCAACAAGCATTGGAAAATTCCCTACAGGTGCAAGAAGTTCATATTTTACCATATTATAAATTATCTAAAGGAGATTTAATGTTTGCTATATCCGAATTTGCCACATGAGTATATATTTGTGTTGTTCTTAAATTTTTATGACCAAGCAACTTTTGAATATAGCGAATATCTGTTCCAGCCTCCAATAAATGCGTCGCAAAACTATGTCTCAAGGTATGCGGTTTTATTTTTCTCCTAATTGCACCCAAAGAGTTTTTTGAAATAATTTCTTCAATCGTTCTTTTAGAATATTTCTTTTTTCTATTTGGCTCGAAAAAATATTTAGAAGGATTATTTGCCAATAAATGTTTTAGAATACTTTTTCTTAATAATTTAGGAAGCAGGGTAATTCTATCTTTTGCTCCCTTGCCCTGCCTAATAATTAAAACATTTCTTTCAATATCTAAATCTTTTGGCTGAAGATTAACAACCTCAGAAACTCTCAATCCCCCAGAATAGAGCAACTGAATAATTAATTTATGGATAGGATTCTTGGTAAATTCAATTATACTTTTTATTTCTTTTTTATTTAAAACATCGGGCAATTTTGATTCTTTTTTATAAAAAGGCAAATTAAATTCAGAAGATTTACCAAGAATTTTAAAAAGAATTTTTAAAGCAGATGATTGTTGCTTAATTAAACTTGTGCTTTTTTTATTGTTAATTGATTTAAGAATATAGCGCTTAACCTCTTCAATTGTGACTTTTTCCGAAAAATTAAAAAAATCCTTAACTATATTATTATAAGATTTAATAGTTTCTCGAGAATAGTTTCTTAGTTTAAGCTCATCATTATATATATTTTTAATCTCAATTGTATCCATATTATTATAAGTCTAAGGAACAAATTATTTATATATCTTTCTAAAAACTGAGATTAAAAGTTGTTATACGCAATTCAAAAAATATTTTTCTAGATAATTAGGAATTTTGATAGGCTTTAGAAAAGTTAATAAACTTCAATATATAACCAAATATAACCAATATTATTATGAAAACAATATTAGTAGACGCAATCAATGCCTTTGTTCTGAAAGACGAAGGAATCTTTAATGAAATGTATAAAATGCTTGAACAGTATCCAAATAGAAAAATCATTCTCACAGGTGCCAATGATGAACAAATGGAAAAATTTGGATTAAACAATATGCCTTATGAAATTTTTACATTAAAGCATAATCCAGAAAAAACTGATCCAAAGTATTTCCAAATAATGCTCAAGCATTTTAATTTGAGCGCTGATGATGTAGTGTATTTTGAACATAATGAGGATGCTGTAAAAAGCGCTCAATCGGTTGGAATACATACATTTCATTACGATAAAGATACCAAAGACATTGAAGCGTTAAAGAAGTTTATAGATGAAAGCCTATCAAAATAAATATAGAAACGAAAAATATTTTTTGAACTTCTCCGCTTCGCTCCGACCACGCTGCGCTTTCCTCGTTTTAGTCAGAACTTTTCATAATCTAAATATTATGTAAAATTAAAAAACATTTTTTATCTTAGAGGAAATTAAAATCATTATAAACATAAATGAGCCATATAATAAAAATAAATAATTAAAAGGAAGGAAAAGAAGTATGAGTGCTCCAAATAATCTTCCCACAAAACTATTAAAATCTATAGTTGTATTATAAGGGCCATAAAATCTGTTTTCTTCAGATTTTTTCTTCAGTGTTTTAAAAAAATGTGTTTCTGTTGTTGGTTCAAGTAGTGCCATTCCAAAACTTGCAAGGACTAATAATGCAAGAACCATGTAAATGTTGTATACAAAAAAACATAAAAAAGATATTATTGCTGCAAAAGCATATCCTGCCTGAAATATCTTTTTGTATCCATACTTTGAAGTTAATTTAGAAAAATGATATTCTGTTAAAATTAAAGGAATTGCAATGGCGAATAAAAAATAACCTACCCATAATTCATTTAGTCCGCTTCTCATAATATGGAGGGGGACAAATAAATAGATAAGGCTCCACCAAAGATTTACCCCTCCTCCGATAAAATATGATAAACTTCTTTGTTTGTTTTTGAAAAAATCTTTAAAATTTTTAATTAAATCTTTATGAGTTTTTCTGTTAATGTTAATGTCCTTGATGTTTGCAAACATAAATACTAAAAATCCGAGAAAAATAAAAATTGCTGAAAGAATAAAAACAAGATTAAGCCCATATTTGTTGGCAATAATTCCTGCAATTAAAGGTCCAATAACCCACGCACAATTTAAAATGGTGTAAAGGACGCCTTCATTTCTTGAAAGACAGGAATCTTTTGATTTATCTCTTACAATTATCCCAAAACTCGTTGTTCTAAAGGTTTGCATTAAAGTAATTAAAAAAGCTAATACAACAAAAAAATAAAATTTAGTATTTAATGCAAATAGTATATATGCGACTGCCATTAAAATTAAGGAGTAAGAATAAATTTTTGATTTGCTGTGTTTTTCTATTAATGGGATAAATAAAAAATAAGATATGAAAGAAATAAGTGTTAATGCAGAGGCAATAAAACCTACAAATGATTCGTTGTGAACAAAACTATCAATATACAATGCCCAGATAGTCTGAACTGAAGATAAGGAAATTGCCACTAAAAATCCTACTATAGAAATTTTTGCGATTCCTGTTAAAACCGGGGCACCATCTCTTTTTGTAATAAGGATGCTCATAATATATTTAAATTCCCAATATTTATAAACCCTTTTTATTTTGAAAAATTATGACTGCTAAAATTGGGAGTTGTTCCCATCATCGATAAGAGAGATTTCTTTAGCTGTGCGAATATTTTTATACCCTGTTCAATTAAAAGTAAATATGATGGATGTAGTTTAATGGTAGAACGTGTGGTTGTGGTCCGCAAAACGAGGGTTCAATTCCCTCCTTCCATCCTTTTGAAAAAGAGAAAATGAAAAAAAATTATTTATTTGGATATGGGAGTTTAATTTCTGAAGATAGCAGGAGAAGAACAGGTTTAACTGGGGAAAGTTTTATAGTAAGAGTTAGTGATTACAAAAGATCTTGGAATGTTTTAATTCCTGAAGAAAAGACGGTTGGTCTCGGAGTTGAAAAAAAGTTAGGGTATTCTTGCAATGGGGTTATATTTGAAATAGATAAAAAAGAATTACCTAAATTTGATGAAAGAGAAACTAATAACTATGAAAGAACTAACATTTCTATAGAACAAATTGAATTTTTAGAGAACAAGAGTATAAAAGAAGGAGAAATTTGGGTTTATGTTACTAAAAATAAAGGAGAACCAAATGAGAAATTTTCAATTCAACAATCTTATATAGATGTTGTTTTAACTGGTTGCTTGGAGGTAAATAAAGAATTTGCTTTGGAGTTTATGAGAACTACATATGATTGGAAATTCATAGAGAATGATAGAGCAAATCCTAAATATGCCCGGGCATTAAATAAATTAAAATTCAAAAATGAAATAGATAAATTAATAGAGAGGATAAAATGAACATATTATTTATATGCAAACACAATGTATTCAGGAGTAAAGTAGCTGAAGCTTATTTTAAGAAGATAAATAAAAATAAAGAAGTTAAAGCAGAGAGTGCAGGACTTATAAAAGCAGATATTTTTAGTGAGATTGAGAAGAAATTAATTATTCTTCAAAGAAAGACCGCGAAAGAATTTGGAATAGATATTGAGGATGGTTCTAAATCTTTAAGTATAAAATTGTTAAAGAAACAAGATATAATAATTATCGTAGCAGATGATGTTCCAGAATATGTATTTAATAATAAATTTTATTTAAAACCCAACTTAAAAATAATTGTATGGAAAATTCCTGATGTAAAAGGAGAAGAAAGTGATGAAGCATTAATTAAGGAAGATATACTTAAAATTATGAAAAATATTGACAAGTTTGTTGGAGATTTAAAATGAAAACAGAAACAATAAAAGGATTTAAAGATTTTATAGGGAAAGATGCTGAGAAATTTTCAGTGATTAATGAGATTATTCGGAGAACTTTTGAGCAGTATAATTTTGAACAGGCTCGGACGCCGATAATTGAGTCTGAGGAATTTGTTAGGGGCGAAAACCCAAGTGACGAGGCTGTTTCTGATATCTTTAAATTAACAGATAAGGGTAAAAGAAAACTTGCGTTGAGGTATGAGTTTACTTTTCAATTGAAAAGAATTGCAAAAAACAAAAAACTTCCTTATAAGAGATGTCAGATTGGACCTGTTTTTCGGGACGAGCCTGCGACAGGGAATCGGCTAAGACAGTTTACCCAATGTGATATTGATGTTATTGGTTCAAATGCAAAAAGCGAGGCAGAAATTTTGGCTGTAATAAAAAATATTTTAGACAAGTTGAAAATTAAATCAATTATTTATGTGAATAATAGGAAATTGTTAAATGAGATTTTGGAAGATCAGGAAGTTAATACAATTAAAAAAGAGGAGATAATTAGAGAGATAGATAAATTAGATAAATTGTCTGAGAAAGAAGTTAGAATAAACCTAAAGAAGTTTAGCGCTGAAAAAGTTTTAAATGTTTTTAAGAAACCTGAGAAATTTTTTGAAAAGTATAAATCTTATTCAGAGATTAGAGAGTTGAAAAATGCGTGTGCAATGTATGGATTAAAGGTTGTGTTTTCTCCTTTTTTAGCAAGGGGGCTTTCTTATTACAATGGCAGTGTTTTTGAAATTAAAGGGGAAGGGATGAAAGAAACTATTTGCGGAGGCGGTTCTTATATGATTAACAAAACTCCGGCAACAGGAATTTCATTGTGTATTGAGAGATTGATGAAAATTACAAATATGATTATTGACATTGACAAAACTTTGATTGTTTCTCTTGGAAAAGATAAGGAATCAATTAAGCTTGCAGAAAAACTTAGAAGACAGGGGGAAAATGTTTCTGTGTTTTTTGGAAAGCCGTCAAAGGCGTTGGAGTATGCAAATTCTTATGGAAGTAAAAAAGTTATTTTTGTTGGCGCGCGAGAAGTTAAGAAAAAAAGGTTTATTGTTAAAGATATGCAAACAGGGAAGGAAAAAATAATTTTGAGAATATAAAAATTTATAAATGAATTTTCTATAAAAAAGCATGGCAATTTTAAACAGATATAAAAATAAAATTCAAAAATTAGATGAAAAACAGATTCAAAGAAGATATAAAGGAGCTCACAAAAGAGGCTTTGGTGAATTCCTATAATCACCAAAGCAGATAGAATTATTTTCCTGTCAATATTATAAGCAATTATTCTAAACAACAATTCTTTTTTCTGGGTTGCAAAAGATTTGCTAAGAATACAACTTCCATACTTTCTTTTT